>JAPJNB010000174.1 GCA_026461385.1 Akkermansiaceae bacterium | reverse complement strand
GCTGTGGCAAGTGGGGGTTTTGCTGGCGGCAGTGCGGGTTCTGCTGTGGCAAGCGCGGGTTCTGCTCGGAGCAGAGGGGGCGGCGCGAAGAGGGTGGAGTGACGATCCGTCGCCGCTGCGCTTTCCGCCGCCGCCTTCGGCTTTGCCGGGATAAATTGCTGGGACAAGTTGAAGATTTTTGTTTTCGGGGAATGGTGTGTTGGGAGAAAGGAATTGATCGAAACCCAATGGCGGGTATGCTGCGCGTATGACCATTGCCATCCGAGCTATCTACGAGGGAGGAAGACTACGGCCGCTTGAGCCGTTGGAGTTGGCCGAGAACTCGGTGGTCCAAATCTCGCTTGAGACCGGCAATGACGACTCCGAGCGCCGTGAGTGGCTGGATCAGGGACAACGCTCGCTGATGGGTGTCTGGGACAACCAAGCCGACGACGTTTACAATGTCCTGCTCACGCGATGATGTGGTTCTGCTACCGATCCCATTCACGGATCTGAGCAGTTCCAAAGTGAGACCCGCGATCGTGGTGGGCCACGGCAGTTGGCCGGGCGATCTTTTGGTAGTGCCGGTGACGTCGCAGCTTCTAAATGCCGATTTTCATCTCAGCCAGTGGGCGGAGGCCGGGTTGAATGTCCCAAGCGGAATCAAGGGGCAAATCTCCACCGTGGAGGCGCGCTTGGTGCGCAAAGTCGTCGGACAAATCACCGCGCAGGACCGGGCAGCGCTGGATGCCTTGCTGCGGGAGTGGCTGGAGCTGTGATTCCAATCTAGGTGCCTAAAGTATCGACGGGAGAGCAGGCGCGAAGTGGGTTGGATTGAGGATCCGTCGTCGCTGCGCTTTCCGTCGCCGCCTTCGGCTGTGCCGGGGTGAATTGCCGGGGTGAATTGCCGGGGTGAATTGCCGGGGTGAATCTTAGAATGGAACTTGATAGCGCACGACTTCTTTGGGGGCACCTTAGCGCGCCTAGCTGGGACTAGGCGCTCCCGGGGAGGCACCCCAGGCCCGGCCACTCGGCAATGCGTTGGATCGTTTCATGCACGGCCAAAAGATAGCGTTCGGCCACGTCGAGGTCGGCATTTTCGAGATACCAACGGTACTGCAGGGTCATGTCCTGCTCCGCCCGCAGGGCAATGGATACTTCCAGGCTCATGCCATGGAGCCGGCGTTCTGGCGGATGCGATCCATGACAGAGGCATCATAACGCTGGTGCGGAGAATGAATGCCTTCGAGGATGGCCGCTTCCAGTGCGGGAGATTCGTCGAACTCCTGCCGTTCAAGAACGCGCAAGGCCTCGCGGACCACATCGCCTTCGTCGGCGTAACGACCCGTGTGGACAAGACGATCCACAAGCTGATTCAGCGCGGGCGGAAGGATAATTGTCATGGAAGGAACCTAGTTCGCTCCCAGATTTTGTCCAGATCGGGATTGCGATGCTTTCACGCCCGCTCGCGATTCCACTCCTCCCACTTTTCCTTCGACGGCCCGTAACCGATGGTTTCCTCGCGCAGGCCGAGTTTGCGGAGCATGGCGCTGGAACAGTCGATTTTCGAGCGATCCGAATGACCGCCACCTCACCAGCGGCGCAGCCGAACACTTCGCCCACCGCACCCGCAGCATCACCGCCCTCCTCGCGGAGGACGATGCGCTGGGCGGACATTACCGGGCGAGTGTGTTAGGGGCGATGGGCTCAACCGCCCTTCTTTTCTACAGACGCCACAGCCACTTTTCTGCCTATCCCTCAGGATCTCCCAGCAAGCGGTCAGGAAGATCCCGTGTGCCGTGCATGACGCGTTCGATACGAAGGGTATCGCCTTCCATGTAAAAGAGCAGGTGGCAGTCAAAAGGTCTTTTTACCTGAATGCTCCGAATGTGAGTGAGTTCGGGGGACTGAAAGTGGCGGATCGCTTGAAAAAGGCTGGGAGACCGACTTTAGCTAAGTCCATGAACATCAATCTCTCGCTCCGACACGAGAGCGTCTCGCTGAGACACGAGGAGTTCTCGCTGCGACACGAAAGCTTCTCGCTTGAGGCAGAGGGCGTCTCGCTGGCGGCAGTGGGAGTTCTGCTCCGAGC
>JAPJNB010000173.1 GCA_026461385.1 Akkermansiaceae bacterium | reverse complement strand
TGAGTGCCGCCACGCTCCACCAGATCACCGAACCCGACACGGAAGTCTGGTGCTCACCCATCTCCATCGGCGAAATCGCCTGCCTCCAGCAGCGAGGACGCATCGAGATCAACGGCCACTGGAAAACTTGGTTCCGCGCCCTCCTTCAAACTAACGGCTGGAACCTCCTGCCCATCACCGGGGAAATCATTGAGGAAGCATGGTCACTTCTCGAACCGATTCATCGAGATCCTGCCGACCGCATTCTCATTGCCAGCTCGCGCATCTATCGGATGCCCCTGATCACCACAGATTCCCTCATCCTCGACTACCCACACGTCGAGGCATTGAGCTAATTGCTCCATTTCCCATGACCTCCAAGCTCGATCCCCGTTCCGCCCGGAAACACCTCCAAGCTTTCCGCTTTGTCGATCTCTTCATCGAAGACCTCGGCTGGAACCATCCGGAACTAGCGAAGCCGCTGGCCATCGAACACGGCGGACTCAATTATCTCGCCCAAAAAATCTCCCAACTCTCCGGGTTCCGCGTCTTTGAAGTCGTCACCGCCAATCCCGAAACTTCCTTTCCCGATGCGAAAACCCAGCAAGCGCTCTGGAAACGCATCGTACCGCACGCCGTCGAAAACATCCTCATCTTCATCGATGCCCAGCGCACCCGCTCGGTCTGGCTTTGGATGATCACGTGAGAATCTGCTTCACCACGTTGCCATGCACGTCGGTGAGGCGGAAATCACGGCCTTGGGCGCGGTAGGTGAGGCGCTCGTGGTCGAAGCCGAGGCAATGCAGCAGGGTGGCCTGGATGTCGTGGACGTGGACGGGGTCCGTCACGATGTTGTAGCCAAGATCGTCGGTGGCACCGTGGATGAGGCCCGGTTTGATGCCGCCACCGGCCATCCACATGCTGTAGGCCTTCGGGTGGTGGTCGCGTCCGCGAGAGCGCCCGAGCGCGGCGTTGCTCTCGACCATCGGCGTGCGCCCGAATTCTCCGCCCCAGGCGACGAGGGTTTCGTCGAGCAGGCCGCGGCGCTTGAGATCGATGACGAGCGCGGCGCTGGCTTGGTCGGTATCTTTGCAATTTGAGCGGTGATTTCCGACGATATCACTGTGGGCGTCCCACCCTTCATGGAAAATGTTCACGAAGCGCACGCCGCGTTCGATCATGCGGCGGGCTAACAGACAGGCGCGGGCGAACGAGGGCACGGCCGGATCGCAGCCATAGAGGTCGAGCGTTTCCTTCGTCTCGCTGCGCAAGTCCATGAGTTCCGGTGCGGAGGTCTGCATGCGGAAGGCCATTTCATAGTTGGCCAGGCGGGTGGCGATTTCCGGATCACCGGTGTGATCGAGACGCTTGTGGTTTAGGCTGCTGACGAGGTCGATGGTGTCACGCTGGAGGGTGGGATCGATGCCTGCCGGATTGGTGACATTGAGGATCGGATCGCCTTGATTGCGGAAACGCACGCCGGTGTAGATGCTGGGAAGGAAGCCGCTGGACCACAGGCCGCTGCCACCGCTGATGCCTTTACCGGTGCTGAGAACCACGAAGGCTGGCAGTTCGCTGGTGACGCAGCCGAGACCATAGGTGGCCCATGAGCCGATGCTTGGGCGACCCGGGACGGCGAAGCCGGTTTGGAAAAAAGTCTGTGCGGGAGCATGATTGAATTGATCGGTGTGGCAGGAGCGGATCAGGCAGATGTCATCGACGATCTTCGAAAGGTAGGGCAAGGTTTCGGAGATCTCCATGCCGGATTGACCGTGACGGGCAAACTTGAATTGGGGTCCCATGACGGCGGCATCGGCTCGGATGAATGCGAGCCGCTGACCTTCCGTGACCGAAGCTGGGAGCGGCTTGCCGTCCATTTTCGTGAGGTCCGGCTTGAAATCGAAAAGATCAAGATGGCTCGGAGCGCCCGCCATGAACAGGTGGATGACGGCCTTGGCCTTGCCCGCGAAGTGGGCGGGATGTGGTGCCATGGGGTTGACGAAAGCAGGAGCGGTTTGTGCTCCTAGCCGTTCGGCAAGCAATCCCGCGAGCGCCATTTTTCCGACGCCAACGCCACAGTCGCGCAGGAAGTGACGGCGGGTGATATCGAGACAGCGGTGTTGAAATGGGTGCATGTGGGTGATTAGCTTTTGGTTACGAACTCGTCCATGTTCATCAAGGCGCGGGCCACGGCGGTCCAGGTTGCCCGTGGGATGATGGTTTCTGCTGGTCCGTCACCGGCGAGGGATTTGGCGGCCTCAGGAGCAGCGGTGAAGCGTTGTTGTTGCTTCTGATAGAAATCGATGACCGCAGCGAGTTCCTCGGGCGAGGGAGCGCGCGAGAAGCAGCGGACGAAGGCCTCGGACGTGCGTTGCTCGGGAGTGCCTGGGGTTTCCACTAGGTGTTTGCCAAGCGCCTGGGCGGCTTCGATGATCGTGACATCGTTGAGCAGCGACAGTGCTTGGAGTGGCGTGTTCGACTTGTCCCGTCGGACAATGCAGGCCTCGCCGGTGGGTGCATCGAAGGTGTTGGCGAAGGCAAATGGCGCGGTGCGTTTGACGAAGGTGTAGAGGCTCCGGCGATAGCGATCTTCGCCAGTGCTGGTCTTCCAGGTGAGAGCTCCAAAGGTTCCCTCGGTGGTGACGCTGGCGGGCTGAGGCGGAAAGACACTGGGGCCCATCATTTTGTTCGAAAGGAGGCCGGCGGAGCGCAGCGCCGAATCGCGCACTTCCTCGGCGTCGAGTCGCAAGCGCGGCCCCCGCCAGAGCAGGATGTTTTCCGGATCCTTTTCTTCGCCAGCGGAGGTGGAGGAACTGGATTGCTTGTAGGTCTGGCTGGTGACGATGAGGCGGTGGAGTTTCTTGAGCGACCATCCATCATCCATGAAGCGGATGGCGAGCCAGTCGAGGAGCTGCGGATGAGAAGGCGGGCTGCTTTGGAATCCGAAGTCCTCCTGGGTCTTGACGATGCCGCGACCAAAGAAGGTGGCCCAGGCGCGATTGACCACCACGCGGGCGGTGAGCGGATTGTCGCGACTGACGAGCCAGCGCGCGAAGCCGAGGCGGTTTTTCGGAGCCCCGGCAGGGAGGGGATTGAGAATGGACAGCACGCCAGGCTCGACCGGTTCGGTGGGTTGCGTCCACTCACCGCGATTGTGGATGAAGGTGCGGCGTGGGTTTTCGGCGGGTCGTTCCTGAAGCACCAGCGAGGTGAGGAATGATTCCGGGCGACGCAACTCGTCGATCTTCTTGCGTTCGGCGACAAGTTCCGGGGCGTTGAGAAGGAATTCGTTTTTCAACAACTGGGTCTCCGCTTCGGTCCGATCTGGCTTGTAGATCAAGGGTTGCACATCGGTGGAAACCTGACTGGCCAACAGCTCGCCCGACTGGGTGGTGAGGGAAATACGGAATTTCCCTAAGGAACAGGCGTAGTGCCGCCCGAACATCATCGTGAGATTGAGGCTGGAGGCGGTGAGAGGTTTCTCCAATTGAAATACAGCCTCATGAGCGCGGCCCTCGCCTTTCGCGCAGCTCCATCCGGTCTCGGGATTGCCATCGATCGCGAAGCTGGCCGGAGCCTGCGGTCCGAAAGTGTTCTTGGCATAGCTCTGGCTGGCCTTGGCGATTTTGACGGGCTGGCCGTCTGCGGTGAGCTGGAACTCGCCTAACAGGAAATCGCCTTTGGGTCCCTCGTAATAGGCCATCCCGGGGCCACGGCCGGGCAGTCGTGGATCCGGCAAGGCTTCCAAGCGAATGGCGGTGACGGCTTCCGGCGGCTTGCCGAGATCCACCTGATAGGTGTCTGCCTTGGTGATGTCGCCAGAGACGAATACCGTGGCATCTGGTTGAATCGTGAGAAGCGGTAGATTTGAGGTGGCCTTGACCGGAACGACGACCTGCCAATTCGCGGTATGGGATTTCTGTTGATCAAGCCAGGTGGAGAATGCCTTGGCGAGCGACTCCTTGCGAAGAGCCTCCGTTTCGTCGGTTGCCGGGGCGGCCGCACCGAAGCTGATTTTCATTCGTCCGATGGTGTGCTGGGTGCCATGCTGTTGTTTAACGACGACCGTCGTGTCGCCCTTCGCATCGGCGGGAGTTTCAAAGGTGAAGGTAGCGGTTTTGTTTTCATGGATGTTCTTGCCCTCGATTTGGACCGCCCAGCCCGAATTGTCCTTGCCATCGATGGCGGCGGTGACGGGGTAGCCCGGTTGTTCGACATTAGCAGTCGGTTGGGTGAGTTTTACAAGCTGACCGTCCACGCGGACTTCCAGCTCACTGAGGACAAAGTTGCCTTTGGCGGTGCGCCCGGGTCCTTTGCCAGGAAGCGAGTCATCTGTTAGAGCTTCGAGGCGGAGGTGGGTGAACTTTCCCTTGAGTCCGGGGAACCGCAGGGTGGAGGTGCTTTTTTCAGGGCCGGGTGTAAGGAACAGAACCGAGCCGTCGCCGAGGGGGCGGGTGGCTTCAGCGGGTTCCGTGGCCACGGTGGGGACTGGAGCGGTCCAGACCATGACCGGCCACTTGAGCGGCAGCGCGGCAACCCATTCGTCCGCCTTAGCGATCCGTGCTGGGGCCTGTCGTTCCTGATCCGGTGTGGGCAGTTCCAGGACCGGCTCGTCGGCATTGTCGAGAAACGCCATCATGGAATAATATTCACGGTGCGGGATCGGATCGTATTTGTGGGTGTGGCACTGGCAGCATTGAAGTGTCAGCCCTAACCAGGTGGCCCCAGTGGTGGCCACGCGATCCACCATGGCTTTGAAGCGGAATTCCAAAGGATCGATTCCGCCCTCCTCATTGAGCATGGAGTTGCGATGAAACCCAGTGGCGATCCGCTGGTCCGTGGTGGCTCCAGGGAGTAGGTCGCCGGCGATCTGCTCGATGGTGAACCGATCAAAGGGCATGTCTTCATTGAGTGCCTTGATCACCCAGTCCCGATAGGGCCAGATCGTGCGCTGATTGTCCTTCTCGTAGCCGTTGGTGTCGGCATAGCGCGCGAGATCGAGCCATTTGCGGGTCCAGCGCTCGCCATATTGCGGGGAGGCGAGCAAGCGATCCACGGACTTTTCATAGGCATCGGGTGCGCGATCGGCGAGGTACGCGGCGAGGTCTTCTGGCGTCGGGGGCAGACCGATGAGATCAAAACTGGCGCGCCGGTAGAGTGCGGCCTTGTCGGCTTCTGGGGAGGGTTTCAGTCCGCTCGGAGCGAGGGTGGACTGCACGAAAGCATCGATCGGATTGGACGCATCTGACTTGGGGACGGGAGGGGCGACCGGAGCTTGAAACGCCCAGTGCTTTTCATATTTCGCCCCGGAAGCGATCCACTTCTCCAACATGACGATTTGCTCCGGGGTGAGGTTTTTCTTCGTCGAGGGTGGCGGCATCCGCTCATCCGGATCATCGGAGTGAAGGCGTTTGATCATTTCACTCGCGGAAGGCTTGCCCGGAACGATCGCGGCCTCGCCGGATTTTCCGCCCTTCAGAGCCCCTGCCAACTCGCTGAGCTGAAGGCCGCCCTTGAGCTCCTTGTCATCCGGTCCGTGGCACTTGTAGCACGCGTCCGAGAGGATCGGGCGGACATCGCGGCTGAACGAGAGATCCTCCGCCCGGGCGGTGATCGCTAGGCAGAAAAGGAAGGGTAGAATGCGAATGAGGGAGGAACGGGTCATGGATAAAGTCGTTACGCAGCAGTGACTGCTGACATTTCATCAAAATGATACTTTGATGCACGGGTGTTCGGGCAATGGGAAAATTCGGGTGTGTCAAAATTGGTGTGAGTTCAGATCCGCTGATTCGTGCCTGACCCGAATGGCGTGCATTTGACGAGCTGTGAGATTTTCGAAAGTGGCTTTTGCGGAGGGCGGAGGGCGGAAAGATGTGGCGGATAAATACCAAAAATTGTCCGAATTATCCAAGACGAATCTCGGGAGTTCGTTCAGCTTGGCATGACTCATGCGTACTTGATCTCTGTCCGCTCCGCTGCCATGGCACTGAATTGCAACTCGTACGCCGTTTTTAAGACTTCACACCAAGCACTCCCTGTACACATCACGAAACAATAGCCAAAAAACTAAAAATGATGAAATCGAAACCCCGTATCGCTTACCACCTCCCTCTCGCCTCCACCATCGCCGTGCTTGGAGCGCAATCCATGGCGGATAGATACCAAAAATTGTCCGAATCATCCAAGACATCTCTCAGGAAATTGGTTAGCGTATCACCGTTCAAGATTACTTGATTTTCAATCCGCACCGCTGCCATGGTTTTGAATTACAAACAACACTCCTTTTCTTAAGTTCACCTCAAACACTTCCTGTCTCCATCATAAAAAATATCACAAGAGCTAAAAATCATTCAACCGAAATTCCACCTTGACCGCCCTCTCTCCATCACCATCGCTTCGTTTAGCCACTGCGGGGCTGGACTTCAGGGTATGCCTGATGGCGCGAGTGGGAGTCATTTCATTTCCTACCCGTTTTTTGGCAGGAATTCCATTTTGTTATTATTTTAATTTGATGCCTGATAATATGCAAAATTCTAATGATTTTTTATTCCGTGAGCGACGGTGCAGAGCATTGCATCTCGCCAAGTAATTTTCCCAACCGATGGGTCCCCGGAGATCATGCGTCGGCCCCAGAATTTGTTTCTGGGGCTGACGCGAATCGGATGAGGGATATGGCCGTTTTTTG
>JAPJNB010000172.1 GCA_026461385.1 Akkermansiaceae bacterium | reverse complement strand
TACTTTGGCTCATGCCTGCATCAACAAGCACTTTCCGATAGGCACTGCTGCCGTATTGGCTGCCTCGGTCGCTGTGAAAAATTAGTCCTTTGGGGATGCTGCGTGAATCGAGGGCTTGCTTTAGGGCATCGGTGACCAGTTGCGTTCGCATGTGGTTGGCCAGTGACCAGCCAACGACTCGGCGCGAACAGAGATCAATCACCACCGCAAGGTAAAGCCAGCCAGAGGCCGTGGGAATGAAGGTGATGTCGCCAGCCCAAACTTGATTGGGTTTCTCTGGAAGGGGCTTGTTGAGTAGGAGATTTTGAGAGGGCTTGTCGGCCCGGCCATCGCTGGTTTTCGGCACGTAGGTCTTGGGCTGAATGGCTTTGAGGCTACGTTCCATCATGATTCTGCGGACGCGGGCGGGAGCACAGGTGATGTCCTGATCGGCAAGCTCGTCTTGGATTCTCCGGTAGCCATAGCGGCGGCGGTGACGCTTGAAAATGGCTTCGATCACGTTGCCGATTTTCTGATCGGAGCACTGGCTGGGAGTCGATTCTGCAGCGTGGTAGTAACTGCTGCGGGAGACGCCGAGGGTGGTGCAGATCGGTCGGATGCCATGGCCGGTGGCTTGGTGGATGTCATCGATCATTTGCCGGAGTTGAGTTGGGGTCTGGTGCCGAGGATGACTGCGGCTTTTTTTAAAATGTCATTCTCCTGTTTGAGGAGGGAGTTTTCGCGTCGCAGGGTGCGAGTCCAGCTTCCATTGATAGAGTGGGTTACTCCCGATGCAGAGTTCTTCGGCGATTTGGGACACTGGCTTTCCGGTACGAATGAGCTCAACCGCCTGAGCTTTGAACTCTGTGGTGTAGCGTTTGCGTGGTTTGGTGTTCATCTGGGCTGATTATGGAGGTGGTGGTCCAAAAATCTAGCTCACCTCACCCCGACACTATTACAAGGAGATCGGCGCGATGAACGACGAGGAAGTAAAATGCGCCCAAGTCATCGCGCATGATGATCGGGTTGAAACGTGGGTGCGTAATCTGGAGCGCGAGCCGAAGCTGTCGTTCTGGATTCAGACGAGCACGGATAAGTTCTACCCCGACTTCGTCGCGAAGCTGCCAAACGGAAAAGTCCTCGCTGTGGAATACAAAGGCGGACACCTCGCTGGCACCCCCGATACGGTTGAGAAGGAACGGCTCGGCAAGCTCTGGGAAACACGCAGCGGCGGGCAGTGCTTCTTTGAGATGGTCAAGGGACCAGGCGAACTCGGGAAGATTCAGGACGCGATTAAGAGGGCATCAGCGGCGGGTTGATTGGATTGCTGGGTGCTGGGAATCAACAGTCTTTCAAGACTTTGCGTCTCTGCGCCTCTGCGCGAGTCACTTTTTAGTCTGCGAACCAGCGAGCTACTTGCAAAACTCGGCGCCTGTCTCCGCGACAGCCGTACCTCCGCGTTGCGTTTCAACCCTCCCATCTCATGGGGTTTTCATCGGCACAGCGGACGGATTCCGCTGCTCCATAGCTGGGTCGAGAGAACCACGGAAGAAGAGGAACTCGCGCAGAGGTGCAGCGTTAGACAGCGGTGCGGTGCTGGGTCTGCGGGTAAGATGCAATTTGCAAATGGGGCCTGATGCGTCTAGGGTGCTACCCTATGAATTCCATCGATCCAGTCACCCCAGCATCCGCAGATCCTCGCGGGCCGATGGCTCCGCCGTATGTGGATGAAGATCCGGAAATGGCCATGATTTTTGAGGGCCTTGAGACGGCGGAGAATGAAATCCGCGAGGCCGTGGCCGATGCCTACGAGGCAAGTGCGCGGGTCAGCTTCGACCCTACCGAGAGTCTCAATGACATCGATTACACCGAGGCGGAGGAGCCGTCGGCTTCTCCTGAGCTCGCGGCGATGCACGAAGAATACATCCCGTCGAGCGAGGACGATGGCAACGAAACTCCGCAAGCACTCGGACGTGCAAAATCGATTCCGTGGTCTGAGTGAGCGGGGCGAGGCGGGGTAAAGCTGAAATTTGGAAAGCGGAAAGCTGAAATGGTGATTACGGAGGCTT
>JAPJNB010000171.1 GCA_026461385.1 Akkermansiaceae bacterium | reverse complement strand
CGATTACGGAGGCTTAAGTGTCGATTACGGAGGCTTAAGTGGTCTTTGCAGCTCCGATTGGAGGATCAAATGAACTCGTTGAGCAGGCCTTCCAGCATCTCTTGGCGGCCGCTGGCGATGGTCGGCTCGCCATTGGCAAGTGCGTACTGCTCAAGGCTCGCGAGGGTGGTTTTGCCAGCCTCAATTTCGGCACCGACCCCGCTATCAAAGGTCTGGTAGCGGTCTTGGATGAACTGGTCGAGTCGGCCATCGGCGCGGACTGCTGCTGCAGCCTTGAGGCCGCGGGCGAAGGCATCCATGCCGACGACGTGGGCGTGGACGAGATCGACGGGTTCCCAGGATTCGCGGCGGCGTTTGGCATCGAAATTGAGGCCACCGCTGGTGAAGCCACCCATTTTCATGAGAACGAGCATCGTGTGCGTGGTGAGGTAGAGGTCGGTGGGGAATTGGTCGGTGTCCCAGCCGACATTCGGCGTGCCCATGTTGGCATCGATGCTTCCGAGTGCGCCTGCTTCGAACGCAACCGTCAGTTCGTGTTCCATCGTGTGGCCAGCGAGCGTCGCGTGGTTGGTCTCGATGTTGAGTTTGAAATGCTCTAATAGATCGTACTCGCGGAGGAAGTTGAGGCAGGCCGCTGAGTCTGAATCGTACTGGTGGGTGGTGGGCTCTTGCGGCTTGGGTTCGATGTAGAATTGGCCGGTGAAGCCGATTTCTTTTTTGTAATCGACCGCCATGTGGAGGAAGCGTGCGAGGTGGTCGAGCTCACGCTTCATGTTGGTGTTGAGCAGGGTCGTGTAGCCCTCGCGGCCGCCCCAGAACGTGTAGCCTTCACCACCGAGGCGATGGGTGACCTCCATGGCTTTTTTGACTTGAGCTGCGGCGTAGGCGTAAACTTGAGCGTTCGGGCTGGTGGCGGCGCCTTGCTGGTAGCGCGGGTGGGAAAACAGGCAGGCGGTGCCCCAGAGCAGCTTTTTGCCAGTGCGCTTTTGTTCCTCCTCCAGCACGTCCACGACGGCATCGAGCGCCTTGTTTGATGCGGCGAGATTTCCGAGTTCGGGCGCGACATCCCGGTCGTGGAAGCAATAGTAGTCGAGGCCGACCTTTTGCATGAAGTCGAAGAACACGCGTGCGCGGTTTTGAGCGTTGGCGATCGAGTCGGTGCCGTCATCCCATGGGTGAGCGGCGGTGCCTGCGCCAAATGGATCCGAACCGGTGCCGCGCATGGTGTGCCAGTAAGCACAGCCGAAGCGGAACCACTCGGCCATGGTCTTGCCCTCGACCACTTGGGAAGCGTTGTAGTGTTTGAACGAAAGCGGGTTCTTCGAGCTTGGGCCTTCGTAGCTGACGGCGTCGCAGGGAAATGAATTCATGGTGGATGTCGGATGGGTTGGTGGTTGATGGATGGCGGGGTTCGCGATCTCGCTTGAGAGGATGTGAAAAATCCGCTGGCGTCGCCACCGCAAATTCCGCTAGGTTCTTGATGAAATGCGGCAGGCCAAGCCAGAACACACGAGGCGCATTGCGGTGGTCCAGTCATCCGTGAACGTGCGGCGGCTGACGCCCGGGTTCGCGCCCTTTGCGGGGATGGGCTATGATTTCTGGGTCATCGACCTGTATCGACAGCGGGATTTGCTGCTGAAAAGCCTGACGGAGTGGAAGCCCAGCGCCATCGTGACCGAGTGGTTGCCGGGCCTCACCGAAGAATTGTTAGCAATGGGCTGTCCGGTGGTGTTGGTGCCCTCGGATGAGGCGGTCGATGGGGTTTTCAGTGTCGACATCGATGATTTGGCGATTGGTCGATTGGCGGCGGAGCATTTGGTTTCGCGGGGATACCGGAATTTTGCGTTTGTGGGTCGGCGTGGCGCGCATTACGCCGAGCAGCGGTTCGAGGGATTTCGGTCGGTCGTGGGTGATGTGCCGGTTTATTGGGAGGAATTTCGGGATTGGCGGCAGTACGATGAATACTGGCGTGAGCCTGACGAAGACATGGTGGATTGGTTGGCGGTGCAGGCGATGCCGCTGGGGATTTTTTCGGCGCACGATCCGACCGGGCGGCATGTTTTAGAGGCCGCAGCGCAGGCGGGTTTGGAGGTTCCCTTTGCGGTGGGGGTGGTTTCTGCGAATGACGACGAGACCGTTTGTGAGATGGCGCGACCGGCGCTTTCTAGCATCCGGCTGCCGTGGCGGCGATTGGCGGCGGAGGTCGTCTACGCGATCGAGCGGATCTGGGAGGGGAGTCCGCCGACTGGGCCGATTTTGATTCCGCCGCTTGAAGTGGTGGCGCGTGGTTCGAGTTCCTACGAGGCGGTGGGAGATCCGGTGGTGAGGCGGGCGATGCAGTACTTGGTGGCGCACTTGGCCGCGGTGAATTCGGTCGAGGAATGGGCCACGCGCATTGGGGTTTCGCGGCGGGTTTTGGAGCGGCATTTTCAAGACGGGCTGGGGCGGTCGCCGCACGCGATGATCCAGCATGAGCGTGTCGAGCGGGCCAAGGTCCTGCTGACAACCACGGATTTGCCGGTGGGCATGGTTGCGGAGCGATGTGGGTTTCAGAGCAACGAGCGACTCACGGTGAACTTTCGCACTGTGGTGGGAGTTCCGCCGGTGAGCTATCGCCGGGATTTTCGCGGGAAATCGATGTGATTGCGTGTTTCCCATGCTGGACAAACCCCCTCACGTCTGGCAAGCATCCGCCCCATGTTCGAGTTAGCAAAAGCCTATGAACCCCAAGCGGTTGAAGCCAAATGGTACGCCGCGTGGATGGAAGGGAAATGTTTTGAAGCGAATCCGGCGTCGGAGAAGGCGGGTTATTCCATCGTGATTCCGCCGCCCAATGTCACTGGGATTCTGCATCTTGGCCATGTTTTGAACAACGCCTTGCAGGACATCCTTGCCCGCCGTGCGCGGCAGAACGGGAGAGAGGTGCTTTGGCTGCCGGGGACCGACCATGCGGGGATCGCCACCCAAGCGAAGGTCGAGCGGGAATTGCGCGAGAAGGAGGGCATCGGCCGCCGCGACCTTGGACGCGAGGAATTCCTCAAGCGCGTCTGGGATTTTAAAAACAAGCATGGCGACATCATCATCAACCAGCTCAAGCGGCTGGGTTGCTCATGCGATTGGAGCCGTGAGCGATTCACGATGGACGAGCCCTACACCGAGTGGGTTAGCCATGTCTTCGTGGAGCTATTTAAAAAGGGCCTCATCTATCGTGGCAAGCGGATGGTCAACTGGTGCCCGGTTTCTCTAACCGCACTTTCCGATGAGGAAGTGATCATGACGCCCCAGCGGTCCAAGTTGTACTTCATGAAGTACGAGCTTGCGGATGCGCCGGGTGAGTTTTTGGAGATTTCCACGACTCGTCCGGAGACCTTGATGGGCGACGTCGCCGTTGCGGTGAACCCGAAAGATCCACGGTTTTCGCAATACATCGGCCGGAAGGTGAATCGGCCGTTTCCTCACGCCGAAATTCCGATCATCGCGGATGACCATGTGGACATCGAGTTTGGAACGGGTGCTCTCAAAATCACTCCCGCGCATGACAAGGCCGACTTCGAGATCGGGCTTCGTCACGGGTTGGAGATCATCGACGTGTTGACGCCTGATGCGCAGATTCATTGCCCCGAGTGCCCGGACCTTCATGGGCTCGATCGGTTCGTGGCGAGGAAAAAAGCGGCGGCCAAACTCGAGGCGTTGGGCCTGCTCATCAAGGTCGAGGAATATGATAACAACGTTGGTTTTTCCGAGCGGGGGAATGTCCCGATCGAGCCGCGGATTTCGATGCAGTGGTTTTTGAAATATCCTTGCGTGAAGGAAGCCGCCGATGCCGTGGCGAATGGCGACATTCACTTTCGCCCCGAGCGCTGGGCCAAAACTTATGCGCACTGGATGGAAAATCTTCAGGACTGGTGCATCAGTCGCCAGTTGTGGTGGGGGCATCAAATCCCGGTGTGGTATCGCAAGGATCAGCTTGCTGATCTGAAAAATGCCGAGGCGCTGGGCATGGAGGATTTTTCTGCAGGCGACATTCATGTGGGCCTGCAAGCTCCTGCCGATGAGGAGAACTGGGTGCGCGATGAGGACGTGATGGATACTTGGTTTTCATCGTGGCTGTGGCCGTTTGCCACCATGGCAAACGTCGGTGAAACCACCGCGACGCTTCAGAAATTTTATCCCACAGATGATCTCGTGACAGGACCTGACATCCTGTTTTTTTGGGTCGCTCGAATGATCATGGCCGGCTATGAATTTACGGGTGAATTGCCGTTCAAGAATGTCTATTTTACTTCCATCATCCGTGACCTCAAGGGCCGGAAGATGTCGAAGTCGTTAGGAAATTCGCCCGATCCGGTCGACCTCATGGAAAAATATGGTGCCGATGGTTTGCGGTTCGGTTTGATGCGGATTGCACCAGTCGGCAGCGATCTGCGGTTCGACGAAATTTCGATCGAGGAAGGCCGTAACTTCGCCAATAAACTCTACAATGCCTGCCGCCTCCGCCAGATGGGTGGCGAGCCATTCCAGTCGCTAGATGACGTGGCGCAGTTGAATCCGTTTCAGCTAAATGCGATGGCAAAACTTGATGAGTTGAGCATCGATCTTGAGCGTCTCTATGGTGAATATCGTTTTGGTGAGATTGCGCACCGGTTGTATGAGTTTTTGTGGAATGATTTCTGCGATAAGTTTCTTGAAGCGTTGAAACTGGATCTTCGCGACACGGCGTTACCGGAAGTGAAGGCACGGACGCTGGGGGTCTTCGATGCCATCATGGGGCGTTATTTGCAGCTCTTGAGTCCGTACATGCCGCACGTCACCGAAGAGCTTTCCGAGCGGATGGGCTACGTTGCCGAAGGAGAATTTCTCATGCAAAAGGCGTTGCCTGCGGCGCCCTTGTTGGCGGAAGTGGCTCCTGACACGATCAAGCTCGCTCAGTCGGTGGCGGCTGAGGTTTACGAATCTGCCGGGCGGATCCGCAACCTCAAGGCCGAATACAAGATGGGCTCTCGCAAGGATATTCGTTTCGTGATCAAAGGAGCGCCCGAGTGGGTAGCGGCTGAATCCAAGGTGCTCGCACTGCTGGTGGGCGCAGGGGAGATTGCCTTGGACTCGGCGTATGATGCGCCCAAAGGGACGCCAGCCGCTGTCACCAGCGTGGGCGAAGTTTACATGCCGCTTGAGGGATTGATTGATGTTGAAGCCGAGAGGTCTCGGCTGACGAAAGAAATCTCCAGTGTTCAGGTTGAGATTCAAAAGTGCGAGGGCAAGCTGGGAAATGCCAGTTTTGTCGATCGTGCGCCGGCCGAGGTGGTGGTTCAAGAAAAGGCCCGTTTGGAAGAGTGGCGGGCCAAGCTGATTCAGCTCAGTGAGATGATCGCCGCCCTTGCATGATGGCTTGCCAAGTTGGTTTCCGCTGATACCTTAATTTTAAACCCACTGAATGAGCAAGCTCAGCAGCATATCTTCAATTGATTCGACATCGCTTGAGCTCTTAGAGGCTGCTGGTTTTTATGAAATCGTTGCCATCGCAAAGTCGAGTACTGATGGTTTAACGGCTGAGCTGGAGAAAGCTCATTCGGTTTTGAGGATTGGGGATCGGCCACCGAGTAGGGAATCCGTTGAACAATGGATTGGGATTGCGAGAGGCATGGTGGGATTTAAAGAAGATCCTGTTCCGGTGCTTGTGGCGTCTGCGGCGGTCGAGTCCGTGGTGTACGTGCTCTCGCCCAGCGAGCAACAGATGGTGGAAAAGGCACCCCATGCGCTTCCGCTTCCCCCTCAGTTACTCATCAGCCAGAAGTTAACAGTTGCGGAAATTCCGGAAGGAAACTTATTTGCGAAGCAACGAGGGCAGGGTACTCCCGTGGAAAAAGGGGGGACATCTCCTTCTAAAATAAGCATCCGGCCCATCGAGCTGGCGGTGGGGGCGGCTTTTTCGGATCCGTCGGCACCACGGACGGGGCTAGACATGTCGAGACTCCGGTCGACCGGTGAAATGAGCGGTCCGGTCCCGATGCAGAGTTCGGCCGCCGTTGAGGAACTGAGGCCGAGCGTTTCATTGATTCGTGCACCGTTGAAGGAGACGAATGAGGGTCGGAACATCGAGTCGAATTTTTACATTCGTGGAGTTTTACACAATCGCCCTTGGGGTATTGCGGTGGGTGCGTGTTTGTCGTTGGTGATCGCCGTGTTGATTCCGATTTCGGTGGTTTCAACTGTTCTTCTCCTTCTTTCACAGGAGGTTCCCGAAGGGTTTGTTTGGGTGCCAAAATGGATTTTAGTATTTCCTGCAAGTTTGCCAGTGGTCGGGATTTTTTATCTGATCATGGGCATGCGTTGCAATTGTCGGATTTGTGGGCAGAAATTATTTTTGCCCAAGTTGTGTTTAAAAAGTAGCAAGGCGCACCACGTATTTGGCTTGGGATATATTATTCCGACGGCGGTGTTCTTGTTGATCTTTCGGTGGTTTCGCTGCATTTACTGTGGCACGCCTGTGCGGCTCAAACAGTAATTCGACGGGTTGACGAATGTTTCGATTTTGGTCATTCGCTGGTGTTACTTTGTTGGTTCTCACTTCGTGTGCCAAGTTGGGGGGCAACCATCCTAAGGATTCCACGGCGGAGGTGAGCCCGTTCGGTCCGACAGGAATACCACCCGCTCTGCGTGCGAGAGATGCAGCGGGTGGCATGGTGGTGGCGGGCGGTGGCAACCAATCAAATCGCCCCCCCGTTTTAATTCCAACTGCTGAGGAGGACATCGTCTACACGGATCCCGATCATCCTGAGGCGGCAGTGACGGAGCTATCCACCTTGTTGACGAATCAAAAACGTGGGCCGTGGGAGGAGAGCGAGACCATCGCGAAGCAGCGGTCGGCGCGCGAGGGGAAACCGTTGCTCATCTGGTTCACCGATTCTGCTACCAGCCCGATGTGCAAGGCTCTTACCCAAGAGCTTTTTTCTAAGAGTGAATTCGGAAGCTGGGCGACGGAAAAATTGATCCGGCTGCGGGTGGATGCGAACCTCAAGGTAGTTGATCATCCGGATATGGATCTTGCGTCCAAGGAAGATCGTCGGGCCCGATTGAAGAACTACGGTGCGGAGTTGAGAAAACGCTATCAAGTGATGGGATACCCTTGTTTGGTCATGCTGAGTCCAAGCGGGGAGGTGGTGGGGCGTTACCGCGGATACACCCGCGGCGATGCCGAAAACCTTTGGGGAAGAATGAAACATGGTGAAGCCGTTGGCTCAGAGGCCTACAAGGGGTGGCGCGTGGGGCTTGAAAAAAAGGGATATCGCGAGTGGCAGGATCGCAGAGGAAGGAAAATTTTTGCGAGGCTCACCTCCTATCTTAAAGGGGAACTTCATTTGATTGAGCCTGATGGCACCCGCTCAAGGACGCGCGAGGAAGGTCTGTCGAATGCAGATCAGGCTTGGATCGCCGAGCAAAAGAAATTGCGCCACATGGAATGAGTGCATGGTGGGTGCCGTCCGCAAATCACCTGTTAGTTTTCACTAGCTGATTCACTGGTGAAAATCGCACGCAGTTCGTTGGCGATCACTTGGGATGCTTCATCGACCGTGATGGCACGTCCAGCCTCGGTTGCGAGGCAACTCATGGAGACTCCATCGATGCCACAGGGGGTGATCGCGAAAAAGGGCGGCAAGCTTGCTTGGGTGATGTTGATGGCAAATCCATGCATGGAGATCCACTTGCGGACCCCCACGCCAATCGAGGCGAGTTTGCGGTTTTCCACCCAAACGCCGGTGAGTCCGGCGCGTCGGTCGGCATCGACGCCGAATTGGCGGCAGGCGAGGATAAGCGCATCCTCGATTTTTCGGAGGTGGACGTGGAGGTCTTTGCCGCGCTGCGTGAGGTTGAGGATGGGGTAGCCCACCAGTTGGCCAGGCCCATGATAGGTCGCTTGGCCGCCACGATTGATTTCATGAACTGGGTGAGGGAGGCTGTTGGCGTCGCGGAGCGATGATCGGTCGCGAAGTCTGCCGATCGTGTAAACAGGTAAATGTTCTAACAGAATTATGGTTTCACCGCCATGGCCCGCAAGGATTGCCTCCACGTGATGCTCTTGCAGACGGATGCCTGCAACGTAGTCGATCAGGCCAGCATGGTGGGTGATTTCGAGCATGGCGAGTGGCGGTGATGCTAGACGAGGCGACGGTCGAGGAGCGCTGCCTTGAGAGGATCCGAGGCTTGGAGATGAGCCATGCCGATGGCGAGGGCGTCGGCTGCATCTGAGGGTGGAGTTTCCGCGAGGCCGAGTAGGGCACGGACCATGAACGCGACTTGGTTTTTGTTGGCAGTGCCCTTGCCGACGACAGCCATTTTTACTTTTTTCGGTGAGTATTCATAAATCCGGAGGCCGTGGTCTGCAGCGGCGATGAGAGCGGCGGCGCGAGCGGCTCCCATGGAGATTGCGGTCTGGTGGGATTGTACGTAAATGATCCCCTCGACGGCGACCTCGTCGGGCTGGAATTTCTGGATGACATGGACCAAGTGCGTGCGGATGGCGGAGAGTGCGGCCGAGTGAGAGACGCTCTTGGGGATGGAAATTACATCGAAGGCGAGGACAGTGGGTCGACGTGGGTCGCCATCGAGCACGGCGTAGCCGGTATTTCTAACTGCTGGATCGATCGAGAGAACTCTCATGTGCGCTTGGGAATCGCTCCGAATGCAACTGATCGCTGACCCTCTGCGATGGGCTCAGCGTCGTTTTTTGCCACCGCCACCGACTTTTTTGCGGCGGACCGATTTGATCGGTGAGTCGTCGAGCAGTGCGGTGTAAATGTATTCGAAATTTTCCAACTTCCGGCGAGGGATTCCCTTGTCGATGAAGATCTCCACCGACTTCGCGTAGTCCAATTCGTCGGCGGTGAGGATCGTGAAGGCGTCGCCCTCTGCGGAGGCGCGGCCGGTGCGCCCGATGCGGTGCACGTAGTCTTCGGCATTCTCGGGGACGCGGTAATTGATGACGTGGGAGACGCCGGAGATATCGATTCCGCGGGCGGCGACGTCGGTGGCGACGAGGATTTCATAGTCCCCGGCCTTGAATCCGGCGAGGGCCTTCATGCGATCCACTTGGCTGATGTCCGAGTGCATGGCCGCGACCTTGGGTTGGCCGGTTGATTTGATGAGCGAGGTGAGTTGATCCGCCTCCTTGCGGGTGCGGGTGAAGATCATCACCGAGTGGTATTCGGTTTGTTTGAGGAGCTCAAGGAGGAGTTCGTCTCGTTGGTCCATGGCGACGGGGTAGAAGGCATGGGTCACGCTGGTGGGGATCGATGTGCGGGCGATTTCGATGCTGAGTGGGTCGGTGAGACACCACTGGGCGAAGGTTTGGATCGCTGGGGGCATGGTCGCCGAGAAAAGCAGGGTTTGGCGGCCTTCCCATGGGCAGAGATTGACGATTTTGCGGACTTGGGGGAGGAATCCCATGTCGAGCATGCGGTCGACTTCGTCGAGAATCAGGATCTTGATCTCGCCGAATCGCATGGTGGCGCGGTAGAAATGGTCGACGAGGCGGCCCGGAGTGGCGACAACGATGTCGGCTCCGGCTGCGAGTTGTTCAGACTGGGTACCGAGTCCGACGCCGCCATAGAGCAGGGCGACCTTGAGGCCGGTGTGCTTGCCGTATTTTTCGAATTGTTCGGCCACTTGGTGAGCCAGCTCACGGGTCGGCTCGAGCACGAGAATCTGGGGTTTTCCCATTTTTTCCACCTTAGAAAGGCTAGGCAGCGCGAACGCTGCGGTCTTTCCAGTGCCCGTCTGTGAGGCACCGATCAGGTCGCGTCCTCCAAGGATCAATGGAATCGCCTGCGCCTGAATTGGCGTTGGCGTGGTGTAGCCCGATTCCTCGATCGCTTTCAAGACGGCTTCTGAGAGCCCAAGTGTGTCAAATCCCATGTGAGGCCCTAGGTAATCGCAGCAGGGGCTGGGGTCAAGGTGCGATTGTTTGGTGGAGTTGATCGTCGTTTGCGGGGAATTTCGCTTTGATCGGGTGAGTATCTTCTTTTCAAGTCGCCGCTTTGGTTGCTCACTCGTTGGCAGCGCTTCAAGACCATGACTCTCGCCGAACTCCAAGAACTTCATTCCCTACCGTTTTTCGATCTTCTCAAGCGTTCGCATGAAGTGCATGAGACCCATTTTCCCGACGGGAAGATCCAGCTTTGCACCCTGCTTTCGATCAAGACGGGCGGCTGCTCTGAGGATTGTGCCTACTGCACTCAGTCGGCGCGTTACGAGACGGATTTGAAAAACGAGCGTCTTTTGTCGAAGGAAACAGTCATGGAGAGCGCAAGGGCCGCGCGTGAAAATGGCTCCACTCGTTTTTGCATGGGTGCGGCGTGGCGGGGCGTGCGGGGTGGCACCGAACGCTTCAATCAGGTCGTCGACATCATCAAGGAGGTCTCCACGCTGGGTATGGAAGTGTGCGTGACGCTTGGCGAGCTTGGGCCCAGTGAAGCGGTCGAGCTCAAGAATGCGGGTGTCACTGCCTACAACCACAACCTCGACACCTCGCCGGAGCATTATCCCAACATCGTCACTTCTCACACTTACGAGGATCGGCTGCGGACGATTCGAAATGTGCAGGACGCGGGGATGTCGGTCTGTTGTGGTGGCATTTTGGGGATCAGTGAGACCATCACCGACCGACTTCGGATGTTAGAGGTGATTTCAAGCTTCAATCCCCAGCCGGAAAGTGTGCCGATCAATTCACTCATGCCGATGCCGGGTACGCCGCTTGCCAACAACCCTCAGGTGGATCCCTTTGATCTGGTCCGCATGATTGCGTGTGCGCGCATTGCGGTGCCGGGGGCGAAGGTTCGGCTCTCTGCGGGGCGCACTCGGCTCTCGGATGAGACTCAAGCGCTTTGTTTCTATGCGGGTGCAAATTCGATTTTCTATGGCGACAAGCTTCTCACGGCGGAGAATCCCGAGGCTGGCAAGGATCGGGAATTGTTGGTCAAGCTTGGACTTGAGACGCTCGAGTCGAACCCAGCGCTTGAGGCGCCCGGGGCTGATGGAGCCCTTCCCGCGAGTCCTTCGAGGGATGGTAAGATGTGCGCTTCGGGTGGTTGTTGTTGATTGGGTGGGCGTTGAGGCCATGTGGGGGGGGGTGATCCGCGCATCGCGCCTTGCACTGGAGGGGCATGGGCGTTAGGTTTTGAACATGCGGTTGAACCGAGTTTGTTCATGGGCCAGGCTTTTGGGGGCGGTGATTTTGGCGGCAGCTTGTAGTCTGAGTCTAACTGCTGCTGAATCGAGGGACTGGATTTACCGTGCATGGCAGACGGATGATGGGTTGCCCGACAACAGCGTCTCAGGAGTCGAGCAAACCGCAGATGGTTATTTATGGATTGCGACCCATGGTGGGCTTTTGCGCTACAATGGGGCTGATTTCGAGCAAATTCCTCTGTTAGAAAACCGTGGGTTTCCCAATCGGGTGATCCGCGCAATGCACTTGGACCATCGCGGATGGACTTGGTTGGGGATGGAGCGCGGAGCGGTCGTCTGTGTGAAACCGTCGGGCATTCAGACGTTTGGGGTTCAAGACGGCTTGCTGGGCGGTCAGGTTTCATCGATGGCAGAAGACCGTGAAGGCGGGATCTGGGTGGCATTTTCGGATGGGCTTTGTCGGATTTTTGAGGGCAAGTGCCAGGTGTTCGGAATTCCTGAAGGGCTTCCCAACGTGAGCGGTCCGATCATGCTGGCAAGTGACGCGTTGGGGGACTTGTGGTTCTCACGAGGGCGGACGCTGGGGTGCTACCGAGATGGGAAATTGAAGGTTTTGTTAGAAATGTCCGATGGTACAGTTCGCATTTGTGCGTCGAATGCATCGGGTCTGTGGCTTTCGGCGGGGCAGCGCTTGTTCAAGTATCAGGAAGGGCACGCACCCGAATACCAGGGAAAATTACCAAGCGACGTGGTACCCCGTGTTCTATTTGAGGATCGCTCGGGTGCCTTGTGGATCGGTACTGCCACCGAGGGTCTTTTCCATTTTAAGGATGAAATGGTGTCTCGGGTCGCCACTTCTCATCCCGCCATCGACTGCTTTAACCAGGATGCTGAAGGCAATCTCTGGGTGGGTACGAATGGAGGAGGATTGAACCAAGTGCGCCCGAGCGTCATGTCATTGATCGGTCGGGAAAAAGGTCTAGCAGCCGAATCCGTTCGTTCAACTTGCGAGGACTCTTCGGGCAGGCTGTGGGCAGTGATGCAAACGGGGGGGCTTTCTTGCGGGCGTGGTGGACGGTTCAAAAATGCCACGACTGACGTGGGGTGGTTTGGTGGCGAAGCCACCTGTGTGGCGGCCGATCGCATCAAGGGCGTGTGGGTAGGTACCCGCGAACAAGGTTTGAGGTACCTCGACGATGGGTTCGTCCGCGAATGGAAGCGGTCCGATGGCTTGGCGAGTGATACCATTCGATCGATTCTTTGTTCCTCGAACGGTGTGGTGTGGGTCGCGACGGACGCCCCTGCGCGCTTGCAATGCATTCGTGATGGCAAGATCTCAGACGTCAAGACGCCGGTTGGGATTCGCCCGATCCGTGCGATGGCGGAGACGACCGACGGAACCATTTGGATCGGCACGGCGGAAGGCCTAATCTTAAAAGTGAGAGATGCAGAACTGGTGCCAGAGCCGGCGCTCAGTGACCAAAAGTCCACATCCGTCCGCAGCCTTTGCACTACCGATGATGGGGCGCTGTGGATTGGTTACGCAGGCTTCGGGGTGGGGCGGTTGAAGAACGGGAAGTTTGCGCGGATTACCACCACCGTTGGTTTGTTAGATGACTACGTTTCGCAGATCATTGTGGATGCGAACGATGGGTTTTGGATGGCTGGCAACCGTGGATTGAGTCAAGTGAGGATGTCGGAGTTGGTCGATGTGATTGAAGGCCGGAGCGCGCGTTTGCGGTATCGGTTATTTGGGCGGAATGAAGGGTGCCCGAATTTGCAGCCGAACTATGATAATTTTCCATCGGTTTGTCAGACGGCAGATGGGAGACTGCTGTTTTCCATGCGCAGTGGTCTGTTAGAAGTTGAGCCGAGCAAGATTCTGAGAAATCCAAAGCCGCCACCCGTGGTGATCGAGCGAGTGGCCATCAATGATCGCTTGGTGGAGTCTTCAAGCGCTCGGCTGCCTTATCAGATGGATGGCGTGTCTGACGGGGTTAAGGCGAAAAAAATGGACGAGGTACTGAAATTCCCGCCCGATCACCGGAAGATTGAGTTTGATTTCACCGCATTGAGTTTCGCCTCTCCCGAGGATGTGCATTTTCGGTATCAACTGAGTGACATTGATAAAGATTGGATCGATGCAGGGGTTGCGCGGAATGTGACCTATCCACAACTTGCAGCGGGAAATTACCGTTTCCATGTCATCGCGTGCAATAGCAACGGAGTTTGGAATGAGACGGGTGCGAGCTTCGTGTTTGTGGTGACTCCGTTCTTCTGGCAGACGTGGTGGTTTCGCGCTGCGGTGCTCATCGCCCTCGTGAGTGGATTGATCGCTTCCATGCGTTACCTTTTCTTCCGGCGCTTGCGCAGGCGGGTGCGACAACTGAAAGATGAGGCGGCACTTCACCGGGAGCGGGCACGCATCGCTCGCGACATGCACGACGAGGTTGGCGCGAAGCTAACTCGCCTTTCTCTTCTAACAGAAATGGCGAGCAGTCATCCGGATTTGCCGCCAGCGGGCAAGTCCGACATGAAAGAAATCTCGGAAACCGCGCGGGAGACGATCCTTGCATTTGACGAGGTGCTTTGGGCGGTGAATCCGCGCAACGACACGCTCAGCGATTTGATCAACTACGTTTGTCGCCATGCGGAGGATTTCTTCGATGGCAGTTCGGTGCAGTGTGTGTTTGATCTGCCACCGGTCATTCCTCAGGCAATGCTTCCCACCGAGATCCGGCATCAGGCATTTCTTGCGGCGAAGGAGGCCTTGAGCAATGTGCTCAAACACTCCCATGCCGATGAGGTTGTGATCAAACTCGTCTTGCATGCTGCGGCCTTTGAACTGGTCTTTCACGACAATGGCGCCGGATTTGATCCTGGAGTTCCAAGCAAGCGGGCGAGGGGAGGCAGCGGGTTGGAGAACATGCAGGAACGGATTCGTGGGCTTGGCGGAAGCTTCGAATGCGACATCCAGCCCGGCCAAGGAACGCGGATTTGCTTTTTCATCCCAGTCCCACTCGAAACCCCAGCCGCGTGATGCAACCCATTTTTTTCCAGTCGCAGAATGACGAGTGTCGACACTTTGTCCGACTGTTGCATGATGCCGGAGTGAGTCACCTTGAAGTATGCAACGATCCAATATGGAAATGTCCAGCTTCGCGGAAACTCGGACGAGTGAAGAACTCACCACCCCCTCCCCATACACCATGATCAAAGTTTCTATCGTTGAGGACGACACGATGTTGCGTGAGACGCTGATCCGCTACTTCGCCGGTCAAGCTGGGTTCCGCTGCCAAATGGCCTATCCGACCGCCGAGGCCGCCTTGGAGGACATTCCAAAAAATCCGCCGGACGTGGTGTTGATGGACATCAATCTGCCGGGGATGAGTGGGATCGACTGCGTGGCTCGTCTTCACGCGGCCATGCCATCGTTGAAGATTGTGATGCTGACGGTGTTCGAGGACAGCGATCAGGTTTTCAAATCCTTGTCGGCAGGTGCATTCGGGTATCTCGTGAAGAGCAACCGCCCCGCGAAAATCCTTCAGGCGATCCGTGACGTCTATGAAGGTGGATCGCCGATGTCTGGCCACATCGCCCGGATGGTGGTGAAGTCATTTGAAAAACGACAAGCCACGCACAATGAAACGGACTCTCTCACGCCACGTGAACTCGAGGTGCTCCACGGCCTTTCCTGTGGTCAGCCCTACAAGCAGATTGCGAGTGAGCTCGGGATCAGCTTGAGCACCGTGAGGACCTACATTCAGCGGATTTACGAAAAACTCCACGTCCACAGCCAGACAGAGGCCGTGATGAAATATGCGAGGCGTCAGGACGATCGGCGCTGAGGCCGAAATCGAACGGATCAGCCTGCGAAGCGGGGTTCAACCACTCCTGCGGCAGCATCAGGCATCGAGCCTCAATGCGGCCTTTTGAGCGGCGCTTTTGGCTTCGGTTTTCGGTGCGTCCGTGGCGGAATCTTGGGTGAGGCGCATGCCGACCGGTTTCGAGACACCGAACTCCTCCATGGTCACTCCGTACATCACATCGGCGCGAGCCATCGTGCGTTTCGAGTGGGTGACGATGATGAATTGGCTGTTGTCGATGAAGCGGTCGAGCACTTTGACGAAGCGGTTGATGTTCGACTCATCGAGCGGCGCGTCGAGTTCGTCGAGCACACAGAAGGGGCTCGGCTTGATCATGTAAATCGAGAACAACAACGCGACGGCGGTCATCGAACGCTCGCCGCCAGAGAGCAGGGTGATCGACTGCAGTTTTTTGCCCGGTGGCTTTGCGGTGATGTCGATGCCAGATTCGAGTGGGTCACTTTCGTCGAGCAGCATGAGGTCGGCCTCGCCTTTTTCTCCGAAGAGTTCTTTGAACATCTCGCGGAAGTTGATTTTGACTTGCGCGAAGGTTTCGGCGAAGAGGCGCTGGGTCTCGGTGTTGATGCGGTCGATGACTTCTAGCAGCTCGGTCTTCGAGTTCACCAAGTCGTCATGTTGGCCCTTGAGGAAATTGTAGCGTTCTTCAAGCTCCTCGAACTCCTCGATGGCGTCGAGGTTGACGGGCCCCATGGCGTCGAGGCGACGTTTGATGTCGGCGACGATGGATTCGACGAATTCCCAATCCGGTTCGCCGGTCATCTCGCCGGGGATTTCGATCTCCTCGCTGATGCCATCCACGACGACAATCGGCATTTCGTCATCAGCATTTTCGTCGGTCTCGTCGCCGGTGATGATGGACTGGCGGCCGCCGCGTCCTTGCAGGGCTTTTTGCGATGCGATGCTTGCGAGGAGCGCATGTGGGTCGGGTTCGAACGTGGAAAGGTCGATCTGGTGACGTTCTTGGATGCTGTTCGAAAGGCTCTCAAGCCGGAGCTCCAGTTTGGTACAAGCGATCTCTTCGCGGCCTTTTTGCTCGTTGATTTTCGCATGATCGCGACGGACTGCGGCGAGGAGCGTCTCTGCGGTTTCGATGGATTCTAACAATTCCCTCCGACCTTCGGAGCGGGTGTTGATTTCGATCTGAAGATCCTCGACCTCCGCGCGGTGCGACTCGGACTCCTCGGCAAGGCGAGCGTTTTCACCTTGGGCGGCTTCGATTCGTTGGTCGAACGACTCGATCTCCGTCTCGCGGCGGATGGCCACTTCGCGGAGTTCCGACAAGCGGGATTCCATCGGTTTTTGTTGTTCCTCGGCGGCCTGTTTGGCGCGGCGTTCGACGGCGAGTTCTGTGCGGAGTTCATTGAGCACATCGACGATGTCGAGTTCGCGACGGACGACCGACTCGGATTTGGATTGGAGGCGGCGCGCTTCGTTCTCGAGGGCTTCGAGGCGTTCGCGGGCGGAGGAAAGTTGTTCTTCGAGATGTTCGCGGCTTTCGGCGGCCACTTGTTCGCGGGTCGCGAGTTCACCGATTTCCCAGCGGACGTTTTCAAGTTTGGTGTCAAAATTTTCAACTTCGCGTGAGGCGAGGCTGAGTTGGCCTTGGAGGGTGGAGAGGTCGACCT
>JAPJNB010000002.1 GCA_026461385.1 Akkermansiaceae bacterium | reverse complement strand
GGCATCGGGCGCACGGAAAATGCGAGGTGCAGCTTCAGCCGCCAGCACGATTTTGTGGAGCATGAGGGATTTGAAAAAAGGGATCGCGACTTAGGTTTTGCCTGATCAATTTAGAAAAAGTCAGCGGCGACGAAATGCTAGGCCTAAAGTTGAAAGTGCAAAAAGAAGAGGCACAGAGGCTTCAGGAATCACGCTCAAGGTGACGTTCACAGGGTAGCTGGTGTAAGGCCCTGCCGGAAGGCTTCCGTTGTACATCTGTGCGCCGCCCACCATGACTGTGTAGTCACCGGCGGGGAGATCGAACCACGCGCTTGCGTGGCCATCGGCATTTCCATCGCCCTGAATCCCAGTTGCCGAGCCGTAATTGGCAGGGGTGCCGTCTGCCACATTTCCCCTATAGCGAAAGTAGCTGAGGCTTGCTGGTGCCGCGATGCCACTCGTCGAATCTCCTGGGGTGTTGTAAACGTCTTCGTTGCCGATCGCCCAATCGCCAAGGGCGTTGAAGGATCCTTGAGCCACGTCAGGACCAAATAGTCCATTAAGGTAAGAAATGCTGAGCGAAGTGCCATCATGGTCCAATGAATCTTGGCCGATGTGTGCCAGTCCTGAGTAAATCGAGAGTGCTGGCAGCAACAAATTGCTTGGACCCGTGCTCTGTGCAGAAAGCTGGATTTGTCCTGCGGTGGCGAGTGTGAAGCGGAAGGCGCGGTTGCGGTGACTATCGCCATAGTCAGCATCCGTGGAATACGCCCAACCAAAAGTGCTAGAGATGCTACCGGACTTTGTTAAAGAGGTGGTTTCGTTGCCCGGATTAAGGGTTCCGAAATCGCGACTGGTATAGGTGAGATGTGCAAAGGCTGAGGCGGCGCTTGCCAGGATGACTAGGACGATGACGGTGCTGGTTTTCATTGGTGGTATCATCTGATGATGTGGCATATTTCTGGATGAGATTTGTGGGATCAAGGGTTCGACCATTCGAATGCGATTCGATAAAATACCTTTCCTGAAGGTGGAGAGGGATCGGTGAAACGGATGGTATCGGCGGTGGTTCCTGTCATGGTTCCAATGGTGCTCCAGCTATGTTCACTTAGATTTTTGGTGCGCTGAATATAAAACCTTATTCCGGTCTGAAAAGGCTCCCAGATACCCATTTGGCTTTGCCATGTCAGCGTGGCGGTGAAGTCGGGGTTCCGTTGGAGCGATGGCTGGAAGTTTGGTCCCGCGCTGAAATGATAGATGTAGATTTGGCTTGGTGGGTGCCATGGACCACCACCAGGGCCGGTAGTACTTAAATCTACCAGACGGATGCCAACCTCATAGCTCCCTGGCTTGTCCGCCGTCCACGCGCGTCCATGAATGTGGCCTTGGGGGTCATCGTTGATGTCATCGACTCCTTCGCTGATTGGAAATTTCGGAAGTCCAGCGGTTTGATCGGTTGTGAACAATTCGGTTACGATGCTGGCGTTTTCCTCCCAGAAACCCAATGTCGCATCAGCGGGACCTTTTACGCTAACCACCTCCACCCAGATCCATGAACCCGTGTGTGCATGGTGAGATCCTTTGATATCATATTGGCCGTCGGACTGAACGGTGAGGGAGAATGCATCGTTTGGGAACAATGTGCGCGGTGATTCGTCCAGCATGTAGTGCCCACCACATCGTTGTCCGACTGGCCGTGGGAGAAGGTGGAATGTACTATTCGTGCCGTTGGGACCGATCAATTGCAGCGGTTCGCCGGGGTCGGGTTCGTTGTTCTGGTTCGTGTCGACAATGCCTGCGGCAAAGTGGTTATGCGCGGATGCAGTCGTGGCTAAACTTGATAATGCAAGGAGCGTGATGGGGATTGAATTTTGGGGTTTCATGTAGATGATGTTGATTGAATTGATTAGGGATTGGAGGGGTCCACAAATCGGGATCCAGTCGCTTTGAGTCGAATTTGAACTTCCTTCCATGACAGCGTTTCCACGTGACCATCGGTGAAAAGGAAATTTGATTTGCCGCCATGCCTCTCGACCGCCACTTGCTCCGCAAAAGCGGCAGGTGGCACCGCTTGGCCGTGGTAGTCTGAGAAATGGAAGTGATCGGAATTCAGATACGTTGCAGATGCCTCGGCGAATAGAAAGGTTGTTTCGAGGCGTTTAATCTTTGAGATGCGGGAGAAATCGAGATCGGGTGCGCCTACAGGATTGGGTGTTAGAAAATCGTTGATGAGGTAAGTGTACGGACGACTTTTCTCTTCGTCGTCCGCACACTTGAATGTGACTGTTCCTGAAGCGTATGGCTGAAGAGATAGTGACCAAGACATACCGCCCGCCCGTCTTTGATGGGTGGTGACTGGGAGGGTCATGGAATGATCGCTTGCATACATCATCGTTGCCATGCCGATCTGGCGCAGGTTGCTGGCGCAATTCACTGCATGGCTTCGGGTTAGGATGGCACGCGAGATGGGCACGGCGAGCGCGGACAAAGCCGCGATGAGCGAGACCGTGACGAGTACTTCAACCAAGGAGAATCCTCGGCGGGGTTGGTGGCATTTCAATGTATTTTTAGAATCGTTTGATCACGCCTATGACCAGACATCGATGCAGTCCATTCCATCATGAAATGGTGATGCACCATCAGCCTAGGCAAACTTACCCAGCCATAGCGGGTACGTATCTGTTAGAACGGTGCACGACACATTCAAGTCGCCGCAAATGCGGAGAAAAGCCTACGGGGCACCACGATTGGGGTTGATCAAACCAATCTTGGCGGCTGCAAGAGCACGCCGTGAGACACCTTGGTGGGGATTCCAAAATAGGCTGGTGCTACAACTGTCACGGCGACACCGACGGGATCTTTTAGGGACACATGCGTCGGCAGAGCGACCTCCATTTTGGACTCTGCCTTCAGCAACGGTTTCTTATCGTCCTGCTTTCTAGTTTCTTTGACCACCTTACACAAGGAGCATGGGTGGTCTCCGTCAAACGTTTTGCTGGTGGCCTCCTTGAGGGAAGTTGTGCGAGAGAAATCCACAAGCATGTTTCCCCAAGCGAAGGTCTGGAGTAGCGACAAGTGGCCGCCCAAGGACACAAAAAGTGTCGCTATGAGTAGCCAATGGCCGGCAATCCGTATGTGTTTGACCATCACGCATGATCCTTGGTGGATTAGAATTTTCGGGCAAGTCAAAAGTCAAATTCATCTCGAAATTCTCTAGGAATGGAGGCATGGGAAGTTCCAGTGCTGGATGCTTTCCTAACGTTGCCAAATTTTTTGAACTCTGTTAGATTCAATTTTTTCCCAATTCCCCGCGCACAAGTTGGGAGTATCGAAATTGCCAATCGCTACACGGATCAAGCGCAGGGTTGGGAATCCCACCGCTGCCGTCATCCGGCGCACCTGACGATTTTTTCCTTCGATCAGGCGGAGTTCTAACCAAGAGGTTGGGATCGCCTGTCGAAATCGGATCGGCGGGTCACGGGGAGCGACGATAGGTTCGCTTTCGAGCATGCGAGCGCCGCAGGGAAGGGTGCGGTGTCCTTGAATGACCACTCCGCCACTCTTCAGTTTCTCTATGGCATCAGTCGTTGGGATGCCTTCCACTTGAGCCCAGTACGTGCGTGGGTGGGCGGTCTTTGGATCTAACAAACGGTGGTTGAAGCCAGGTTCATCGCTTAACAGAAGGAGCCCCTCAGAGTCCATGTCCAGACGTCCTAGTGGATACACCCCTGATGGAAATCCGAAATCTGCCAGAGTTCGCTGACCTGGTTGGTCTGGTGTGAATTGGCAGAGAACTCCGTAGGGTTTATGAAATGCGATGACCATGGGAACGGCCTGATGTTAGAGGTCGCTCCCTTGATCGGCAAGCATCAGTGACAGTTGCGGCAAGATCGCGCCTTAAGTGTCGGCTGGTAAAAATTGTTTCCTCACCCACTTGCAGCGAAAAACGGCACCCGCTTCAAATGGCTTCCATCCGTTTGCATTGCCGTAATCGATCGCCTCAGTAACCATGTCATAACTGACGATGCGTGGGAGTTCGGCCGTTAGAATTTGTCCATTCACTGGTGCGCTGGCCTCGATCACGAGCTCATTCACTCCGCGTCGATTTTGCATGATCCAGCGGTATTGCACGTCATGGTGGTTGATGACTTTATAACCTTTTTGTGGAGGAGGCATGAGAGTGGTATAGGAAAAATCAGCGGCAAGGAAGACGGAGCCTGCAGTAAGGAATGATCATTGAGAATGCTTTTCTCAAAAATCACTTGCCTGCTGCCGTCTCCGATTCCAAGCCGCTGAAGTGGTTCGTCCCGCTCTGGACTGCCTGTTGGATTATACCTTTGCCAACCTAGCAGCCTTTTTGGGTGCCGGCTTTTCCTTTTTGCGCAGCGCGCGCCGCATTTTCGTTAGCGCAGAATTTTGCAGCTGGCGGATGCGTTCACGCGTCACGCCGAACTCGCGTCCGACTTCCTCCAAGGTCATCGCTGTGCGCCCATTCAGACCGAAACGTTCATCGATGATCCGTCGTTCGCGCTCGTCCAGTACCGCAAGTAGACCGTCCAATTCGCCGTGAAGGTTCTTGTCAGAGAGCATCTCTAATGGATTGACTGCACGCTCATCGCTGATCACATCACCAAACTCGGTTGCCTCTCCCTCGTTGATTGGAGCATCCAGTGAGGTTGGGCGGTAAGATGCCTGCCTGAGGAGTGCGAGTTTGCGGTGTGGCAATCCGACTTCGTCCGCCAATTCCTCATCGGTCGGTTCACGGCCGAGTGCTTCTGTTAGAATCGCGGCGATTCGTCGCATTTTTGCAATTTTATCGACCATGTGTACCGGTAGGCGGATCGTCTTCGATTGGTTGGCCAGTGCGCGTTTGATCGACTGCTTGATCCACCACGCGGCATAGGTTGAAAGCTTGCCGCCTTTTTCGGGGTCGAAACGTTCGACCGCTTTCATGAGGCCGATGTTGCCCTCGGAAATCAAGTCCGTCACAGGCATCCCATAATTTGCGTAGTCTTGGGCGATTTTAACGACCAAGCGCAAATTCGCTCGGATCATGTGCGAGCGAGCCTCGGCATCTCCTTTCTGAATCCGCGCTGCCAGATCGATTTCCTCCTGAATCGTCAAAAGAGGCGTTTTCCCGATCTCCTTGAGATAAATTTTCAGGCTGCTTTCTGCTTCGTAGGCCATGGTTTGGTGGGGTTCGTTATGGGTTGATCGTCACCGAAGCGTGTTTCTTCCTATTTTTCTTGGAGGAAATGTTGGGTCAGCGACTCGCAACGCCCTTCACTTAGCAAATCACATGCCTGCATTTTTCATGACTTAACTCGCTGATAATGAGTGAAAATGATTTTTGGTACGACGACAGATTGCACGGTGAGTGCATTTTGCCCACCACGAGTGCCATTTTGACGCATCTCGGATTGGACAAGTGATCCATGATCCCTCAATTTCCGTGTGTGTTTGACGCAAGCTACGCCATCGCCCGATCTTTACTGTTCCGTCTTGATGCGGAAGTTGCTCATCACACCAGCATGGCCGCATTGAGGCTTGCGGAGAAAATAGGCCTTTTGGGACTTGTGTTTCCGCAGGATGAATTTGCCGCGCCTGTCGAATTGATGGGATTGAAATTTCCTAACAGAATTGGTCTAGCCGCCGGTTTGGACAAAGAAGGCAATACGATCGATGCGCTTGGCAGGCTAGGATTTGGCAGCATTGAGATTGGTACGATCACGCCACGGTCTCAGGCAGGTAATCCCAAGCCGCGGCTCTTCCGCCTCATCGATCACGAAGCGATCATCAATCGCATGGGATTCAATAACCCGGGTATTGATGCAGGAGTTGCGAACGTTCGTTCTGCGAAGTCGTTTCATGGGATTGTCGGTTTCAACATTGGCAAGAACAAGGACACTCCTAATGAAAATGCAGCAGACGACTATCTGATCTGTTTGCGCAAGGCGTATTCGGTTGCGGATTACATCGCGGTGAATCTTTCGTCGCCCAACACCCCGGGTCTGCGGGACCTTCAGGGAGCCGAAGCAAGTGCTAGGCTGTTAGATACATTGAAAAGAGAGCAGCAGAAACTTGAATCCGAGCACGGAAAGAAAGTGCCGTTGCTTTTTAAAGTTGCTCCAGACTTGGACGAGACCCACATCCGTGAGCTCTCACGCGTTTTTCTCGATGGTGGGCTCGATGGCCTCATCGCCACGAACACCACTCTCGACCGTGACCAAGTGTTAGGTCATCCCAGAGCCGCTGAAGCGGGCGGACTTTCGGGGCGTCCGGTCTTCGTGAAAAGCACTGAGACCCTCAGGGCATTTTCCAGTAACCTCGGCTCGCAGATCCCCATCATTGGTGTGGGTGGAATCTCTTCAGCCGAAGACGCCCGGGAAAAGATCAAGGCCGGTGCTTCGCTTGTCCAAATTTACACGTCCTTTATCTATCAGGGGCCGCAGCTAGTGCGAGAGATCGCCAGAGCAATCTAATGGGGAAAGCTGGTCAAGCGATTTCCTTGCGGTTGAGGATGCCATCGATCAACGCGCTTCGGGTATCGATCCGCGTGGTCATCTGCTTGGCGGACGGGTTTGCTCCGATTTCGCGCAATCGCATCAATCGTTGTCCGCCGGATTGCAGGTCATAGCTATTAAATCCAATTCTAAACCTTTTGTCTCCAGCGACGGGCTTGCCTTGATAGAGCAAGTGAATCGGTTGCCCGTCTGGGCCAAGGATCAGCTCAAACGGCCAGAGCAAGCGGTCGGAGTGAAGCTCGGCGGCGTCCTCCATTACAATATCTAACAAATCGTTAGCGCTCATCTCTGCGATGGCGAGGAGGTTTTCATAAGGAAGCAATTTCCAACAATCGGCGACCTTAATCTCGCCGGGCTCAAGGTTACCTGTATTGAATGTTCCATGGAAGATTCCATCGACTGGCGTGTGATTGCGTTCGAGTGACTCGCTGAAAAATTCGCAAAAAAGTTGGCTGAGTCGATTGCCACGACCTGATCCAGAGATCCGTTGTGTGACCACTCCGAGCGTTCGGCCCAATTGTTCTTCCGACTTTTTCAAATCTGGCTGAGCGACCTCGATTACCACGGGGTCGAGGTCGAAGCGTTTATCCATCAATACCGTGTAAGCGTGGCGGTTGACGATTTTTCGCGAATGCACATCGAATGTTAGATCAACTCTCCCGCAGTGAATTCCATGATAACTGGCTTGTGAGCAAAGCACGCCATTGATTTCCCATGCGGGTTTATCTTTGTGTGTATGGCCCGCGAGGAAGACATCCACGTTGGCATTGTCCTTGAGGATCGCACGAATTGGATTGGCGAAATCATCGTCTTCGCGCCAGCCCATGTGGCCCATCACGACCACAGCATCTGCTTTGGCTGAGCGGGCCTCGGCGAGGGATTGTTTGAGGGATTCGACCGGATCCGAGGGAGTGATTCCGCCGAGGGTTGCGGGTGCTAACCAAAACGGTAACCCTGGAGTCACTAGACCGATCAACGCGATCTTGAAACCACCGACCTCTTTCATGGTCCACGGTTTCACCTTTTTCCAGGCACCCTCGAGGGTTCCGGGGTGTTGGTTGTCTCGCTTGATATTTCCTGTTAGAATCGGTGATTTCGAAAGGGCAAGATTGCCCTCGATCACCTCTGGGCCCCAGTCGAAGTCGTGATTCCCGAGTGTCCACGCATCGTATCCTAGGCGGTTGAACAAGCCGATCATCAAGGCTCCTTGGGAGATGAGGCTTTCAGCCGTTCCCTGATAGACATCGCCGATGTCGACCAGCAGCGAGTTGGGTGCTTCTTTGCGCCAGGTGCGGATGCAGGAAACGCAACGAGCGAAGCCGCCAATGTCTTTTACCCCATCATACCCTTGGGTAGGTAAGATGTGGCCGTGCAGGTCGGTGGTGTGAAAAATCGAAACCGTCTTCGTGTCTTCGTGTTCCGCCGCGAATCCAAGCGCCGATGCTCCTAGCCATGCGCTTGATCCTTTGAGAAGCTGTCGTCTTGTGATGGAATCGCCTAACATGGGCGATAGCCTGTAGAATATACGGAGGAAACGCAAGTTGGGAGATCACCCCGAAGGCAAGCGATTTTAAGGTTTACCTGTCTGGCAGAACGTCCGATCATTTTTTTTTCACGATGCCTGTTTTTTTTCTCATCATTGCGTGCGCACTCTGGGGGCTAAGTTTTCCGCTTCTGAAAGTCTTGAACCTTGAGCAAGCCGCTCGCCTGCCTGCGGCATCCAGTTTGTTTCTAGCTTCGTGGCTTCAGTTTGCTCGTTTTGGATTTGCGGCCGTTTTGGTGCTGCCATTCGTGATTCGCCAGAGAGGGCTTTCCAAACTTGAGATTCGCCAAGGCCTGATCCTTGCGTTCTGGGGTGGCTTGGCAATGTGGCTGCAGGCGGATGCGCTCGCCTACACCGAAGCCTCTACCTCAGCGTTTTTAACGGGTGCGTACTGTGTTTTCATTCCGCTTTGGACTTCGTTTCGGCACAGAGCGCATCCAGGTTCCCGAGTCATCATCGCGACTCTAATGGTTCTAATCGGTGGGGCGGTTCTGTCGGGAATTCGACCTGACCACCTCAGCCTCGGGCGTGGCGAAGTCGAGACCTTGGGTGCGGCCCTTTTGTTTGCCTTTCAGATTCTAACTCTCGAAAATCCGAAGTATGCGACCAACCGCGGATTGCCGGTGAGTTTCATGATGTTTCTTGGAGTCACGGTGCTTTTCATTCCAATTACGCTGAGCACGGCCCCCAGTCTCCAAGCGTGCTTCATGCCTGGGGCTTCATTGCCAGCGGTATTGTTGGTCAGTTGTCTCACGGTTTTCTGCTCGGTGGGTGCGTATCTGCTGATGAATACGTGGCAGCCGCGGGTATCCGCCACCGAGGCCGGGCTCATCTATACCAGCGAACCGGCATTCACCGCGATTTATGTCCTTTTTCTGCCGGTCATCCTCGGCAAATGGGCAGGCCTAGAATATGCGAACGAAAAGGTTTCCATTTCGATGATCGTTGGAGGGGTATTGATTTTAGCGGCCAATGTCATCATGCAGTGGAAGCCGCGAGCAGCAGAGTCGGCTCCCTAAGGACTAACTAGATTTTCCGGCTTGGGTGGCCTAACGCATGATGTAAGTGAGCCTCAGACCCGCCGCAAAAACAGTTGCCTCTCGGTCGTCGCTCGGTAATCTCTCAACCCGTATGATCATCGCACCGAAAATCCGTGGATTCATTTGCACCACCGCCCACCCAGAGGGTTGTGCCAAGCACGTCGCCGAACAAATCGCCGTGGTCAAGAGCCGTGGCTTAATCGAAAATGGGCCGAAGCGTGTGCTGGTGATTGGGTCCTCCACTGGCTACGGGCTTTCTTCGCGAATTGCTGCTGCCTTTGGCTCAAACGCGGCAACTGTTGGGGTATTTTTTGAGAGGCCAGGTGAGGCAGATCGCACAGCGACTGCGGGTTGGTACAACACCCGTGCTTTCGAGCAAGAAGCTGCCGCCGTAGGCCTCTACGCTCGGTCGATCAATGGCGATGCATTTTCTAATGAAATCAAATCGGAGGTTATCGCCGCCATCAAGGCGGACCTTGGGCAAGTCGATCTAGTGATTTACAGTCTCGCCTCACCTCGTCGTACCGATCCGAACACGGGTGAGGTTTACAAGTCAGTCCTCAAGCCGATCGGTTCTAGCTACACCAATAAAAATCTCAACACCACGACTGGGGTCGTGAACGAAATCACGATTGAACCGGCGGAGGGTGATGACATTGTTCAAACGGTCGCTGTCATGGGCGGTGAGGATTGGGAACTCTGGACGGATGCGCTGATAGAAGCCGGGGTGTTAGCGGAAGGAGCGCAAACGCTCGCCTATTCGTACATCGGGCCTGAAGTGACGTGGCCGATTTATAAAAATGGGACCATTGGCCGTGCCAAGGAGGATCTTGAGCGGGTGCAGCGCGCATTGGATGCCAAGTTGGCTTCCATTCACGGCAAGGCATGGGTCTCGGTAAACAAAGCGCTTGTCACCCAAGCCAGTTCGGCCATTCCTGTGGTGCCGTTGTACATTTCTTTGCTATACAAGGTCATGAAGGCCGAGGGGACCCATGAGGATTGCATTGAACAAATGGACCGTTTGTTGCGCGACCGGCTCTACAATGGCAAGCCACAACCGGATGAGGCGGGGCGCATCCGGGTGGACGACTGGGAAATGGCTCCTCAGGTGCAAAAGCTGGTCGGAGAACGTTGGCAGGAAGTCGACACGGAGAATTTCACCACGCTTGGTGACTTTGCTGGCTATCAGTCGAGCTTTTTGCGGCTTTTTGGCTTTGGCCTTGAGGGTGTGGATTACGCGGCGGACACGGATCCAGCGGTGGGCATTCCATCACTCGAAAAATAAGGTTCAGCGTGTGTTTGAGCTCCGCTGGTGGGGTTTATTGCCGTGGGTCGGTGGGTCGGCTTGGTGGGGCGTTGATCGGGCGGGGAAGTGGGCCTGTTCCTGCGTCGCCGATGGCAGATTGGGTGCGGATCGCGGATGCGATGGCGGTCGCGAGTTTCTGGCGGTAGTTTGGATCAGAGACTCGTCGGCTTTCGCTGGCATGGCTGAGGTAGCCGCCTTCGACGAGCACGCATGGGATTGCTGGGTTTCGGGTGAGGCGAACTCTGCGGCGCACGAGGCCGCGGCAGGAATTGCCGGTCGGGCATGCGCGCGACATCGCTTGTTGGAGGCGGGTGGCGAGGCCGTGGCTATCGACGCGCCAGTAATACGTCTCGGGGCCGCAGCAGTTTGAGGGGCCGCTGTTGTAGTGAACGCTTACCAGTACGGCGGCACCCGAGCGATTTGCCCGAGCGACCCGTTCGTCGAGGTCGATGAAAGTGTCGTTTGAGCGCATGAGAATCACTTTGAAATCGGGTTCCAGTTGTTGGCGGATGCGTTTGGCGGTATCCAGCGTGAGATCTTTTTCCTTCTGTGCGGTGAATCGGCTCATTGCTCCGCTATCTTTACCGCCGTGGCCGGCATCGATCATCACCACTTTGAATCCACTGGGCCCTGGGCGATGGCCGAGAGCGTCGTGTGTCGAGGCTTTCCCTTGAAAGGGTAATGGGAGCGTGGTGCAGGATGTTAGAACGACTGACAAGGCGGCCAATCGGGTGATGAATGATGATTGGGACATGCTCGGGATGGTAGTGGAATGAATGTCGCTTTGTTCTGGTGATTTGCACAAAAAAAGCGAGGCCGCAGAACGGCCTCGCTGATTCGCGTGGAAGGTCGGTGAAAGGATCAGAATGGGATGTCGTCGTCCTCTTGGAAGTCATCGGCAGGGGCGGCTGATGCGCCTTGAGGTGCTTTTGAAGGAGCGCCTTGAGATGGGCGATCCGATGAACCCCCGCCGGAGTTCGTGCCGGGTGCACCCGCTTTCCCGCCGAGGAATTGGAAGTTTTCGCAGATGACGCGGAGTTTACTGCGTTTTTGTCCGGTGGCCTTGTCGTCCCAGCTGTCGAGTTGGAGGCGTCCTTCGATGTAAATCGGGCTGCCCTTGGTCACGTATTGTTGGATGACTTCGGCTTGGCGTCCCCAGACGCTGACATCGACGAAGGTGGTATCCTCTTGTTTCTGCCCTTGGTCGTTGGTCCATGAGCGGTTGATGGCAAGGCCGAGTTCTGCAACAGACTTGCCGGAAGGAGTGTGGCGAAGTTCGGGATCTCGGGTGAGATTGCCGATCAGCATGACTTTATTGAGATTTGCCATAATGAAGAGGGTGTTGAGGGTTCAATGCCCACGGACGAGCTTCGTTCAAGCGACCCGCACGAAATGCTGGAGGTGCACGTGGTCGTTGAGGCGGAGGCGGCTTTGGATTTTCGTGATTGTCTCAGGTGCGCCATTGAACGTGTAGTTCACGTAGTGACCGGCTTCGAGGTGGCGGGCATTGTAGGCGAACTGGCGGCGTCCCATTTGGGCGACTTTTTCGATTTTGGCGCCTTCGGCTTCAAAGTCTTTGGAGATGGCAGAGACGAGCTCGTCGACGTTGCCTTCGAGGGATTTGGTGTTAAGGACAATCAGGCCTTGGTATTTGCGACTCATGTGGTGCTGGGAGTGGAGTGTTGCGTGTGTGAAAGCGAAGCGCCGCGGCGGCGATGCCTTGGGAGTGCGAAAGCTGAACGGCTTCGAGCGCGGTGGCAAGCATGTTTTCCGCGATCGGTCGTTCGTCAGGCGAAAATTTTCCAAGGACATGGCCAACCATTTCGCCGGGGCGGCTTCCGCCGATGCCGATTTTGAGGCGGGGGAAGGCATCGGTCCCCAAATGTTGGATGATCGATTTGATGCCGTTGTGGCCGCCAGCGGAGCCTTTTTCCCTAAATCGGAGGGTTCCGAGGGGTAAGGCGACATCGTCGTAGACCACCAGCATTTGCTCTGGGAGCCACTTGTGAAATGAGAGAACCTGCTGGATTGCGCGTCCGCTCAAGTTCATGAAGGTTTGGGGCTTGAGGAGCAGTGTGCCGCTGGCTGGGAGCTTGGCGATGTGGCTCTGCCATTTTGGGGAGGATTCAAACTTGGTTCCTGAGGTGGTTGCGAGGCGATCTAGGACCATGAAGCCCACGTTGTGTCGGGTTTCCTCGTAGGTTTTTCCTGGGTTTCCGAGACCTACGATGAGCGAAAAGGACATAAGGAAGGGAAAGGGGTTTTGGCCAAAAATAACGCCCGGACCGCATCAGCAGGCCGGGCGTTACGCGAAAATCACTGCGCTGGCTGATTAGCCTGCAGCAGCTTCGGAAACGGCGGCGGCTGGTTTGCCGATGTGGGCAACGACGACATCTGCTGCGTGGGTGGCGCGGACGCCTGCTGGGTAGGTGATGTCGCCGATGTGAAGCGATGCTCCGATTTCGAGGTGAGTGATGTCGACCTCGATCGTTTCAGGGAGATCGTTTGGAAGGCATGAAATTTCGATGGCGTGAACGTATTGCTCCACCAAGCCTCCGGCTTTCACGCCGATGGACTCACCATTGAGGTGGGTTGGAATGTGAGCGACGATGGCCGTATTTTCGTCGATGGCACGGAAATCTGCGTGAAGCACGGCGCCGGAAAGAGGGTCATGCTGGATCGATTGAAGGAATGCGAGGCGTGTGGCTTGACCTTCGATTTCGAGGTTCACCAGGATGTTCTCCGAGCTGCTGTGGGCGAGGAGTTCAGAGAACGTTTTGGCATCGACCTTGAGGTTGATGTTTTCGGTTCCACGTCCGTAGATGACGGATGGGACCCAGCCTTCACGGCGCATTTGGTTGAGGCGGCCGGAGCCGGTGCGAGCGCGTGTAGCTGCTTTGAGCGATGTCTTTTTGGCCATGACGGATAAGGGCGTTGGTGTTGATTGCCGCCGGGGAATACTAAACCCAGTGCGGGGCGGGGTGTTTAACGGCCCAGAGCGCTCTTGTCAAAAAATTGTTTCAAGAATCGGCCTGAATTTCTCACAACGAGAAAAGTGAGGTGATCGATTGGCCGTTGTGGATGCGTCGGATCGCTTCGCTCATGAGTGGGGCAATGCTGACGGCGCGAACCTTCGGGCCGACCGCTTGGGGTACGGAATCGGTCGTGATCACCTCCTCGATGGCGGAGTCTTGGATGCGTTGTTGGCCGAGTTCCGCGAGGATGGCGTGGGAGACCCCGGCGTAAATCCGTTTTGCGCCGCTTTTGTGGAGGATTTCTGCCGCCGCGGTGAGCGTTCCAGCAGTTTCGGTCATGTCGTCGACTAAGAGCACATCTCTTCCTTCGACTTCGCCGATCACGTTCATGGCTTCGACACGGGTTGCGCTGACTCGGTGTTTGGCAACGATTGCGAGTTCGGCACCGAGAGCATCCGCGTAGGCGCGGGCCATTTTTACGCCGCCGACATCGGGGGAGACGACGGTTAGGTTCGAGGTGTCGGGGTGACGTTCCCGCAGGTAGCTGATCAGCACGGATTTTGCGTAGAGGTGATCGACAGGGATGTCGAAAAACCCTTGGATTTGAGGTGCGTGGAGGTCCATCGTGAGGACGCGGTTGACGCCGGAAGACGTCAGAAGATTGGCGACCAATTTTGCGGTGATCGGAACGCGGGGTTGGTCTTTGCGGTCCTGCCGAGCGTATCCAAAAAATGGCATCACGGCGGTGATCCGCTCGGCGCTGGCACGGCGGGCGGCGTCCACCATGATCAACAATTCCATGATGTTGTGATTGGTGGGTGGGCAGCTGGGTTGGATGATGAAGACATCCGCCCCACGGACGTTTTCGTTGATTTTCACCTCAGTTTCGCCATCAGGGAAGGCTGACACGTGGACGTCGGCTAAGCTTTGGCCAAGGTTTTCTGCGATGCTTTGGGCGAGGGCACGGTGAGCGGTTCCACTGATGATTTTCATGAAAAGGTGAGGGTAGGCGAGAAGGCGGCGGCATTGTTGACAGGAGAAAGTCCGTCGGCAATACTTTGCTCGAAATTCATCAAAGCCAAATTTCTGGATGTCCGCCAACTCAACCATTTCAGCCCAAGCACCTCACCTAGGAACGAATTCTGCTCGATCGGGTCTCGGCGGGTGGATTGCGATTTTGCTTTCGTTGATCGTGCTGGTTTGGTTCTACGGGATTGAGTATCGCTTCGGCTCGAATCGCTCCCAGTCTGCTTTGAAT
>JAPJNB010000170.1 GCA_026461385.1 Akkermansiaceae bacterium | reverse complement strand
GTGCGTGGTTTTTCGATGCGTTCGAGTTTTTCTAATGACTTGATGCGCGACTGGACTTGCGAGGCCTTTGATCCGACTTGGCGGAAACGGTCGATGAATTCTTGGACGTGCTCGATTTCCTTCTGCTGGTTGCGGTAGGCTTGGACCTGCTGGTCGTAGCGGGCTTCGCGTTGCTCGAGGTAGGAACTGTAATTTCCGCTGTAGGAATTGAGCTTCTGGGCATCGGGGTCGATCTCGATGACCGTCTCGATGATCGAATCCATGAAGTCACGATCGTGCGAAATCATGAGGATCGCGCCCGAGTAATTGAGGAGGTAGCGTTGCAGCCAGAGCAGCGAGAGCAGGTCGAGGTGGTTGGTGGGCTCGTCGAGCATGAGCAAGTCCGGCTCCATCACGAGGAGTTGGGCGAGGTGTGCGCGCATGACCCAGCCACCGGAGTATTGGCGGGCGGGTTGGTTGAAGTCGGTGGTTTGGAACCCGAGGCCATGGAGGATTTTTTTTGCCTTCGGTTCTAATTGGTAGCCGTTGAGGGCGGTGAATTGGTCTTGGGCGTGGGCGAAGTCGGGGTGTGAGAGGTCGCCGGTGGCCTCGTGTTCGCGGATGGTCCGCAGCAGGCCGATCATTTCTGGGGTGATGCCCATGGCGATCTCGATGATGGTTTCATCGGTCGGTTCGCCTGCTTCTTGGGGCAAATAGCCGGTGATGGCGTATTCGTCGCGCTCGATCGTTCCTTCGTCGGGTGAGTCCTCGTCGAGGATCATGCGGAACAAGGTGGATTTGCCGGCGCCGTTTGGGCCGACCAGGGCGACGCGTTCACCCCAATTGATCGACATTTCCGCCTCGCGGAGCAAAGTGCGGCCGCCGAGAGTCTTGGTAAGTTTGTGAATCGTGAGCACGGTGTGAACCTAGGTGAGGACCGGTTGAGGAGCAAGGATTTCAGCGGTCTTGATTTGGCGGCGGGGAAAAACTCCGTGGGCACGATTTCGAGGATCTCGTGGAATTAGTTTCGTGGGTTCCACCAACCATTGTTTTCCGAAGGGCCACAGAAGCCGATTTGGGCGGATGCGTTGCTGCCGCCGTAAAAGTTCGTCGATGAAGACTCCGAGCGGATTTCTTCGGTCACGTGGCCATCGCACCATGCGACGAGTGCTTTGCCATTGAAGCGAAAGTGAATGCTGGGTTGGAGCTTGCCGCGGGGTTTCCAGTTCGAGTCCACCCAGAATGGTGGCGAGGCCGATGGGTACTCTTGCAGGCCGCCAGCGACGGCAAACGCAGTCGTGGCAAACATGAGCGTGCGGGATGGATCTCTAACGGCTGCCGGGCGATTGGGCTTATTTGCCTCCGACGGCAGACCTCCGATGAACGTGTCGTTGTAGCCGTAGCCGCCGCTGCCGGATTCGTTGAATGCGGAGGCGGTGATCAGCCGTTGAAGTTCTGGGCAGATCCCGACTCGTCGGCTGAGGCCGAGGTATTCGGCGAGTAGGCCTTTTTCTGGGTCGAACTTGCTGCGGGTGCTGGTGCGTCGGCCGTGCCAGCGGATGAGGTTGCGGCCATCGAGATCAGCCGGGCAATACGTTTGTTGGTCTGCAGCGTAGAGGAGATTGGCCGTTACGAGTTGGCTCAGATGAGCTGCGGAAACCGTCTGGTTTGCGCGCAGGCGTGCGACACGATACCCTTGGAATCCGATGCCGGACAGGCAGGCGATGAGGCAAAGCACCACCAGCAACTCGATGAGCGAGAAGCCGTGGATGCGACGCCGGTGGCCATTTCTCATCATGGTGTGAGATCCGCGGCGAGGCGAAAGTAGCGGTAGGCTGAGGTGGCTCGGATTTGGACGTGGACGACTTTGCGAAAATCGCCGGATTCCGTGAGCGTGGCGTCCGAGGGCTTGGTCACCGACATCGGCGCTGCATTGTTGGATTCGGCGAGAGTGGTCCAGTGTTGGAGGTCGGCGCTGGCGAGCAGTTTCAAATTCCCGCCGGACCGGTACGCAAGGCGTGAGAATTGCAGGGTGTGGTCACCCACGGTCACGATTCCGTCGCCGGTGAGGTATTCGATCAAGTTCGGCACTCCATTTTGGTCAGGGTCGGCGGTGGGGGTGGCCGAGGCACCGCTCATCCCGTGGCTTGAAGTCCAAGCGGAGTAGCTCGTCGAAGTTGGGTTGAATGCGCCGACGGCATCGAGATCGAATCCGCCGGAAGGAAATGGAGTGGGGTAGGGGTCGATGATGAGGTTTCCCGACGCATCGAATGACCCTTGGGTGGCGACGTTCGTGCCTACGACGTCCACCACGCGGACGTGGGTGATCCGCTGGGTGTCGAGATTCGGGTGGAGCGAGCGGAGTTCTGCGAGGTCAAATGGAGTGCCGTAGCCCGCAGGGTATTTTCCCGCGAGATTCTGGATGTCCGACGCGTTGACCGCTCCGCCTTCGCCGAGATTTTCGCTGGCGGGAGTGAGAGAGCGTGAGGGGAATCGATAGAAATCGACGCCGTCGGAGCTGACCTCGACGTGGGCGAGTTCGAGAAAGGTTGTGCTGAAGCTATTTTCAAAAACGGCGAAGTCTGGGCCGGGGATGTCCCCAAAGGGCGTGGCGAACGTCAGGTCAGCGCTGCCACCATCGCCGAGCGAGACCACTGAGTAGGGTTGGTCGACGGTTGCGTCTGCGGGGCCCGTGGCCGCTGCTTCATTTCCGTAGGTGGCACGTGCACCATCGGGCGCGGCGATGTCGACCGATCCTCGGTGGACGACTGCATCGGATGCCCAGATGGTGAAGCGTTGATCGGTGGAGGAGATGGCGTCGGAACCCGGCTCGCCGACGGCTAGCGCGTACGGCCCAGCACTCACATTACAGGCAAGCCCAGTGAGAATGATAATTGAAGTAAATTTCAGAAGTGCCATGGCTGTAGTGCTCGCGTTTCCAGACTGAGCGAAAGCGCGGGGGCGGAGGGTTCAGTTTTGCGGCGACGTTTGAATGATACGACAGAGCCCAGAATGACGAGCATGATGGATGAAGTTTCCGGAATTACGGAAACGGAAGGGGTGGAAATTCCATCAGAGAAGAATAGTGCATCTCTCGAGCCAGGGGAAATAAGACGGTAGGGCGACGAGATGCCGGAGCCAAGCGTCCAGCTGTCAGAGGGAATGGGTGCTGCGGTCGGGAATCCCGCATTGCCGCCCGAAGCCCAATGAGCCCAGTAGGGCACGTAGGGGTCGATCGTTTCATTGGTTTCCGTGACCCCACCGTAAGTTATAGAATCCACGATATAATTCGGCGCTTTTCCAGAGCCATAATTTATGAGCCTCGCTGAAATTGTAGGGTCTGCGAGAATGATTTGAGCGAGGAGAAAATATCCGTCCTGCGGTGAAGTCGCATTGTAGGCATAGTTGACCTCATAGTTGCGTATGCCCAGATTCGGGGACTCCAGCGTGAAATAGGATACATCTAGTCCGCTACCGACGATGATGTTCGTACCTTTAGAAATGTTTGGAAACAGGCAAGCGCCTGCGATGGTGGCAAGGAGGAGCCCTCGCCGTGATTGGCTAATTTTCATGATGTTCTCTTCGGTTATTGCGTGATTTCACGAAGAGAGGCCGCCAGGCAAACTGCCGGGTGGCTTCCCTCGCCGATCCCCTTTCGCGGAGGACCATGGTCCCGTTGGGCGTTTGACGGCTTACGGGTGACGAGCCGACGAAGGATCAAGTATTCGGGCTCCCGGCTTCATACCTCCTCCCCGTCTTCACCGCATTTTCACACGATTGACCTTGTGGGGATTTGTATCCGGATACCGCTGCGCGACAGCTCCGGGTTCTAACCGGATTCCATGATTCCTTCGCGATTTGTCGTTTTCAAGATTTTGTGTGGGGCACTGCGATGCAAGCACAATCTTGGAAGACTGCGGAGATTGCGGACTTTGGTGCTTGTTGCTTGACCCCAGCGCGGTGTGGCATTTCCTTCCCTGCATGCTTCGCGAGGTTCTAAAGTCGAAACTGCATCGGGCCATGATCACCGGCTCGGATGTGGAATATGAGGGCAGCATTGAAATCCCGACGGATCTCATGGAAGCGGCCGATCTTTGGGCGGGTGAAAAAGTGCTGGTTGCGTCGATCACGACGGGCGCGCGTTTGGAAACCTATGTGCTTCCCGGCAAGCCAGGAACGGGGCACATTCTGATCAATGGAGGGGCTGCGCACTTGATCAAGTCCGGCGAGCGGGTGGCGATCATGGCATTTGCGCATTCTGAGATGCCGGTGGTTTCGCGAAATTTACTGCTCGACGAGCACAACGCCATCGTTCGCCAGAGTCGATAGGGCTCCTGAGCAAGGGCGATTGGAATTGTTAAAACTCTTCGGTTGCACTTTTGCGGCCCGAGCGACACACTTCGGCATGGAACTCGACCTTATCGACGTTCAATTCGATCTTCGAAATATCAAACCTCGTGAGCTGGAAGAGGCTTTGGAGGATCCGTTTGCTGTGCGTTTTTTACCGGACAATGAGCGCTCGGATGGAGCGTCTCGCTATTACGCGCTGGGTCGCACTGTCGCAGACCGCTACTTGTTTCTCTCGTTCACGACGGATGGAAAAACCGCGCGGGTCGTCGCGTCGCGCGACATGTCCGAGACGGAACAAAAGTTTTACGATCGCAAGTACGCGGAATTCCGCTAAGCCAAATTTTTACCATCATGCAAGCCATCACTCGCTGGAGCGAAATCCCTGACTTTGCCGATGAGTCTGCTGAGGCTCGGTTCTGGGAAACCCATGAGCTGGACGGTCGTCTCATGGCGACCTCGGTCCACGAAGCAGATTCTCGCGAATCCACCACGATCACGCTGCGCTTCGATCCACGGATGCTCTCGCGGATCAAGCGGATCGCTCGGTCCCGTTTCCTCAACTACCAGTCGATGATGAAGCAGTGGCTGGCGGAGCGGCTCGAGGAGGAAATGCGCAAGCTTTGAGCATGTCGCGGCTCGCTCGGAATCCGAAGTTCTGGCTCGCCGGATTTTTCATCTGGTTCGCGGTGCTTTGGATCTTGTCGTCTTCCTCAAACGTTGGGCCGTACCTGCCGCCGGTCAGCCACTCCGACAAGGTGGCCCACTTCGGCTATTTTCTTGGGGGTGGCGGATTGTGGTCCGCCTACTTGTTTCGACGGAGCCCGGAAAATCCCAACTGGCGGCGGATTTTTATCGCTGCGGTGTGGGTCGTCGCGGCGGTTGGAGTTCTCGATGAATGGCACCAGAGTTTCACTCCGGGGCGCAGTGGGAACGATCCGTTCGACTGGATGGCCGATCTGTTAGGCGCTGGTACCGGTGCGTTGATTTTCAGGAAGCTGCATCACTTGTTGCGTTGATGCGGCGCTCGGCTCAGCGTGCGTGGTGGAGTGCCTCACAAACGGCAGGAAAGATCTGGCGCTTGCGACTCACCACTCCGGGAGCGTGAAACAACGTGTGGTCGAGTCGCTCGAAGGGCAATTTCGCGAGAGCCCCATCCTGGCCGATGGCAAGAATCATGCTGTGGTGAAGGGCGACATCGGTCACCGCGAGGACCGCGAAGTCGTATTTTTCCCTGAAAAACAAGTTTTTCAGCGCCAGTTCGAGGTCTTCTCGGCGGGCGGCAAAGCCGACGAGGTCACGTTCCTCGACTTGGGAAATGCTAATGGACAGGCCGTGATCGGTGAACTCCTTGCGGTCGGCGCTGAGCACTTCCTCGGGTGTTCCATTGGCGATCAAGGAGCCCACGGCAAAGAATTCTTCGGTGAATGTTTTAGGCTCCACCCCTGCCACGCCGCTGAGCCAGGTAAGCATTTCACGGTCTAACAGCGTGGTTGTCGGTGAGGTGAGACACAGCGTGTCGGAAACAATCCCTGCGCACAAACACAGCGCCACGCTTGGTGCGGGCATGAGGCCACGGTAGAAAAATTTCCGACCGACCAGGGTGCAAGTCGAGCCGACGGGTTCGTTCAGGTAGCGGATTGGCTCGCGCGAAACGAGGTCGCCCGCGAGGCGGTGGTGGTCGATGACCTCGGTGATCTCGGCTTCTTCCACCCCATTGACGGCTTGGGCGTATTCGTTGTGATCGACCAGGGCGATGCGGATTCTCGGTGGGTCGACGAGGTCCGACTTGGCGATCACCCCGATGATTTTTTGGTCGCCGAGTTCGACCACGGGGAAAAGATCTTGATCCACACTGCTGAGATTTTTTCTCAATCTTGAAATCGGTTCGTTGGGCGTGAGGGTGAGAAATTCCTTTTCCATCACGTGTTTCACGCTTCGTGAACAACGGATCAAGGTGGAGGCACTTGCGGTGTCTTGGTTGCAAAGTAACACCACCACGCCTTTCCGCTTGGCGTAGGCAATAATTTCATCACTCACCGCATTGCCACCGGTGACGAGCAAGGCACGGGCACCATGGTCGATGGCGTAGCGTTGGACGATCGGTCGGTCACCACAGATCACGAGAAATTTCGAGATGTTGCCCTCTTGGATTGCTTGCTTGAGGCGTTTGTCCACCGTGCCTTGCGAGGAGGCTCCGACCAAGAGGATGAGATCCTCCTCATGCTGTGGAGGTGGCAGCGCGGCACCATCGCTTTTGGCTTGGAGCGTGTCTGCCAGCTTCGAGAGAGAGACGTGAATGGTCCGGACGCTGAGTCCCTCCGTATTTGCGGGTAGCAACAATTTGAGCAGATCGAAATAGCGGAGGACGCCACAGAGGTTGCCTTGTGCGTCTTCGACCGGCACGCAGCGGATCTCGGCGGCTAGCATCCGCTGATAGGCCGTTAGAAAGGTGTCGGAGTCATTCACCTTGATCACCTTGCGGTGACAAATCATGCCGGCATTGACGCGGACATCGGTGAGGAGTTGGGGAGCTTCTAGGCCGGCGCGTTCAAGCACCCACTTGGTCCGCTGGGAGATTTCACCGCAGCGTGCGGCCACGGCATTGGGTTCCTCGCCCACCGCACGTAGCAAGGCAGCGTAGCCGATCGCAGAGCAAATGGCGTCGGTGTCCGGGTTTTTGTGACCAATGACATAGAATGGAGTCATGAAATGAGGGAAGGTTGCACGCCAAAGGGTACGAGGGATTCAATGCGACCGCAAGGGAGTTCCCAAGGTGAGGGTCGGTTTGTTTGGGAAGACTCACATCCGTTCGGGGACTTGGATACCAAGCAGTTGCAGGCCTTGTTGGAGGGTTCTTGAGGTCAGTTCGCATAGAGCCAAGCGGCTCAAGCGCGTGGGTTCATCTGCTTTGAGTACTGGGCAGGCTTCGAAAAATGAATGGAATGCCCGAGCCAGTTCCAGCACGTAATTGGCAAGCAGGTTCGGGCGGAAATCATCAAGAATCGTCGGCAAAACCTCGCCAAAACGCACGAGCAAGCGCGCAAGGTGGATTTCAGCATCCTCATGGAGATGGACGGTCACCGTGGAGGCATCGAAGGGTGCGTCCAGTTTTCGGAAAATCGAACGGATCCGGACGTGCGAGTATTGCAGGTAGGGCGCCGTGTCGCCCTGGAGGGCAAGCATGCGGTCCCACGAAAAGACGTAATCCGTGAGCCGACCCTGCGAGAGCTCCGCAAATTTCACCGCGCCGATCCCGACGATCTCCGCGATCTTGGCCGCTTCTTCGCCTTGCAGGTCTGGATTTTTCTCTGCGATCGCCTTCGCCGCGCGCTCGACGGATTCCTCAAGCACCTCGATCAGGCCGACGTTGTCGCCCGAGCGGGTTTTCATCAACTTGCGGTCATCGCCAAGGATCGAGCCGAATGCGATGTGTTTGAAATCTCCGGTCTTCCCCCAGCGGGTGGCGGCGTCGAAAAGTTGGCGGAAATGCAGTTGTTGCGGCACGCCGACGACATACCAAACGTGGTCGGCCTTCCACTCCTCGATGCGATATTGAAGGGTCGCCAAGTCGGTGGTGGCATAGAGAAATCCGCCATCGGCCTTGCGGATGATCGCGGGGTTATCCGTCCAGCCGTCTTCATTGTGGACCTTGAACGGATCTTCTTCGAGCGGCTTGGTGCCGTCTGAAAAAATGCAGACTGCGCCGTTGCTCTCACGGGCGATCCCCTGCGCGAGGAAATCCTCCACGAGCCCACCGAGGCGGTCGTTGTAATAGCTTTCGCCCAACCAGTGGTCGAATTTCACCTCGAGCCGGTCATAGATTTTATGCAGGCCATTCTTAGAAACCTCGATGCACTTTTGCCAAATGGCGAGATTCGTGGCGTCGCCCGCTTGGAGTTTCACCAGCTCGGCCTTGCAATGTTCAAGCACCGTCGGCTCGTCCTTGGTCGCGGCATTCACCTTCCGATAGATGCGCACCAGTTCGGCGATCGGGTCCACGGCCAGCGCGGACTCATCGAGGAAGTGGTTCCACCCGTAAATGATCATTCCGAACTGAGTGCCCCAGTCGCCGATGTGGTTGTCCGCGATGACCCTGAACCCGAGGAAACGAGCGATGCGTGCCAGCGAGTCCCCGATGATCGTCGAGCGGATGTGGCCGACGTGCATCGGCTTGGCGACATTGGGTGCCGAAAAGTCGACGACCACCGTTTTTCCCGCTCCGGTGGCGGGCACGCCGAGGCGCTCGTCTTGGATCAAGGTGGCCATGCGCTGCGCGTAGGCGGTGGGAAGGACGCGGAAGTTGATGAAGCCGGGCCCGGCAATGTCGGCGGTGGCCAGCCCGCTGAGGTCGAGGTGGTCGATGATTTCCTGCGCCAAGGCGCGTGGGTTGGTCTTGCGCTGTTTCGCGAGGACCATGGCGGCGTTGGATTGATAATCCCCAAAGCGCAGATCCGCAGCAGCGGTCACCGCTCCGGTGGTGGGTTCACCCAAGGCCGAGCTTAGTGCGGCATTGAGCCGACATTCGAGTTCCTGCAGAAGCGTCATAAAATGGAAAATGCGATGGTGCTGGCTCAACTGCCAACACGGGCAGGCTTGAAACCGAAAATCTTCAAGACCTCTTCCAGATCGCTGGCTTCACCGAGTTGGCGAAGGATCTCACGGTTAGTAAACATTTTGGCAATCGCGGCAAGCGTCTGGAGATGCAGGTGGTATTCCTTGCGAGGTACGATGAAGAGGATGACGAAGTGAACCGGCGCATCGTCCAACGCTTGAAAATCAATCCCACCCTTCGATCTGCCGAACACGGCGATGACTTCATCGAGATGATCCGAAAACGCGTGCGGAATGGCCACTCCTAGGCCGATGCCGGTGCTCACTTGTTCCTCGCGTGCCTTGAAGGCTTCAAGGATCTCAGCCTCTTGATCGGCTGGCAGCTTACCGATTTTGACCAGTTGGCCGACGAGTTCGACGATCGATGACCAGTGCTCGACCGCTTCTAGGTTGAGTAAGATCTGATCCGGATTGAGCAACGTCGACAATTTCATAAATACTGAAAAGCAAATCCGGCGCAGTGATGCGATGGGACTGATTGAATACGGTTCGGGTCCGTCGATGGCAAGCGGATTTCGCCCCTCACCCCTGAAGAGTGCTTCCTCGTGTGGGCTTTGGATCGCGGGGGGGAGTGATCTGGGGTCATTTGAACTTCCCCTTTCAGTCGGATTTTGGCATGTTTCTGACTCATGTCACTCCGCGCATGGTGCTTCAATGGGCATTTGCGGCTGGAGCCAGCGATGGTCCCAATCGGTGAATCCTAACACCAAGGAGTTGACGCCCACCCATTCATGACTACAGGTATTCGCCATGCACGCTGACCAAGACCCCCACTCATCAAACGAAAATCCGGAAGCCACCGCCGAAATCGATCCTGCCGCAGACGTTCCTGCGTCCGAGGCTCCCGCGCTCGATCCATGGGAAGAACTCGAAGCGGAGGCCGCCAAATGGAAGGAAATGTCACTGCGGACGGCCGCCGAGATGGATAACCTCCGCAAGCGAACCACCCGCGAGCGGGAAGAAGCGATCCGCTACGCGAACCAGCGCCTTCTCGAGGAGCTGATCCCCGTGATCGATAATTTTGAAATGGGCATGCTCGCTGCCGCTCAGGACACGAAGTCCATGATTTACATCGGCATGGACATGGTGCGCCGCCAACTCAATGAGTTCCTCAGCGCTCAAGGCGTCGAGGAAATCCCGACGACCGGAGCGTTCGACCCGAACCTCCACGACGCCGTCGCCCAAGAGGAATCTGCCGACGGCGAAGAAGGCCGCATCCTCCGCGTGACCCGCCGTGGATTCCGGATCCGTGACCGCCTGTTGCGTCCAGCCAGCGTGGTCGTTTCCAAGGCTCCAACTCCCGAAGAAGGAGGCGCGGCTTAATCCCATGGCTGGAAAACGTTGCTACTACGAGATTCTTGAGGTCGAGCGCCAAGCCAGCGCTGATGTCATCAAGAAGTCCTACCGCAAGCTCGCGGTGAAATTTCACCCCGACAAAAACCCCGGCGATCACACGGCCGAGGACAAGTTCAAGGAGCTTGGCGAAGCTTACGAGGCGCTGAGTGACGCAGACAAGCGCGCCGCTTATGATCGCTACGGCCATGCGGCCTTCGACGGCGGTGGAGGCGGGCGCCCGAGTGGCGGTGGCTTCCATGACCCCATGGACTTGTTTTCCCAAGTCTTCGGTGGTGCCTTTGGTGGGGGCGGTGGCTTCGAGGAGTTTTTCGGCGGAGGCGGCGGTGGACGGCGCAGTTCGGGCAAACAAAAGGGCAGCGATCTCCGCTACGATCTGGAAATCTCGCTTGAAGAGGCGGCTTCCGGTGTCGAGAAGGAATTGGAAATTGAACGCAACGTTCCTTGCGATTCTTGCGGTTCCGCCGGAACCAAGGGATCGGGTGGAGTCAAAACCTGCTCGACCTGTGCGGGCCGTGGCGTGGTGGCTCGCCAAGCGGGGATTTTTATCCAGCAAACGACCTGCCCCGAATGCCGCGGTGTCGGCGAAACGATTTCAGACCCATGCACGAGCTGCAAAGGTGAAGGCCGCAACCAGCGCGAGAGCCGCATCAAGCTCCGCATCCCCGCCGGGGTCGATACCGGCACTCGCTTGCGATCCTCTGGAAATGGCGATGCAGGCGTGCGAGGCGGTCCCGCCGGCGACCTCTACGTTTTCCTCCACGTCCGCGATCACGACGTCTTCGAACGCGAGGATTCAGATTTGTTCTGCTCGGTGCCGCTGCCGTTTTCGATCGCAGCTCTCGGTGGCGAACTCAAGGTCCCCACGCTCGATGGTCAGTCCTCGATCAAAATCCCCGTCGGTACCCAAGGCGGAACGGTCTTCAGGCTGCGCGAAAAAGGGATTCCATCGCTCTCAAGTACCCGCCGAGGTGCCCTCAACGTCACGGTGCAAGTGGAAGTCCCCACGAAGCTCAGTCATGACCAACAGGAAAAACTGCGGGCATTTTCCGAATCCATCGGCGAACACAACTCCCCGATGCAGGAAGGCTTTTTCAAAAAGGCAAAACGGTTCTTTGACCTCTAACCGATTGGTTTTTTAATCATCCGTGCGCCGGGAGGACTCGGAATTCTTGATCGATCGATCCAACTCAGACTTGCATGGCTCGTTTTTATCTATCGCCCGAATCCTGGCAGGTGGATCCAGCGCTCACCGGTGACGAGGCGCGCCATCTTTCCCAAGTGCTGAGGGCGAAGCCGGGGGACGGCATCGTGGTGTTCGATGGTCGAGGTCAGCGGGCTTCAGCGGAGATTCTCGTGGTATCCCGTGACCGTGTCACCCTGCGCATCGGGGAAATTTTACCATCGCGCGCTCCAGCACCGGTGATCACCCTTGCGCAAGCGATCCCAAAGGGAAAAAACATGGACTTGATCGTCCAAAAAGCGGTCGAGCTCGGAATTGCGACCATTCAACCACTGATCACGCGCTACACCGTGGTTCAGCCGGGTGAGGGCAAGGCCAGCAAATGGCGGCGCAATGCCCTGGAAGCCTGCAAACAATGCGGCCAAGACGTCCTGCCTGAGATTGCCGAACCGCTCACATTCGACCGCTGGATCGCCCACTCGCAGGACGCCGCCGGCTTGAAGTTGATCGCTTCTCTTGCACCCGGCGCGCGACCCATGCGCGACGTGTTGCGAGAACACGCCGACACGACTCATGCGACGTTGCTCGTGGGTCCGGAAGGCGACTTTGCGCCAGAGGAAACCCGCGCGGCCCTTGAGGCGGGCTTTATTCCAATTTCGTTGGGCTCCATCGTGTTGCGCGTCGAGACGGCAACGCTGTTTTGCCTGTCCGCCTTGCGCTATGAATTCGATGGTGTGGGCGAGGAATCATGCGGGCGTTGAAGCTTCCGTCTGGCAGTGCGCTTGAGTGAATGGCATTCACCATTTTGAGCCGTCCGCATGGACTTTTGCCACAGGCGGATTTTTTTAGGTCTGGGAGCGTATGCGGAAAGGACTCGTCGCTCACACCCACGATTGGGGGTTTATCTTCGCAGCAGATTCTGATGAAGTTTCCCCAATGAGCGCTGCGGAGAAACAAGTGTTGATCGTGGGTGGCGGACTGGCAGGGCTGGCCTGCGCCATCAGGCTGCATGAAGCCGGTGCCCGGCCATTGATTTTTGAAGCCGGTGACGGCGTCGGCGGACGAGTCAGAACCGATGAGGTGGAGGGCTTTCTACTGGATCGCGGGTTCCAGGTGTTTCTTGACGCCTATCCGGAAGCCGGCACCCTGCTGGACATGAAAAACCTCGATTTGCGAGCCTTCAAACCTGGCGCGTTGATCTATCAGCCTTCCGGGATGCGGCGGATCATGGATGTTTTCCGCGAGCCTCGCCACCTTGTCGAAAGCGCCCTCGCGCCGGTGGGATCCTTCGCCGACAAACTGCGGGTGGCGACGCTGAGATGGCGGCTAATGCGATCCAGCACCGCGACGATTGCCGCAAACGAGGACATCAGCACGGAGAGCTATCTCAAGCGGTTGGGATTCTCATCGCGGATGATCAATGGATTTTTCCGCTCATTTTACGGCGGTATTTTTCTCGAACGCGAACTTAGGACTTCGAGTAGAATGTTCGAGTTCACCTTCAAGATGTTTTCACAGGGCAGCGCCACCCTGCCGGCAAGAGGGATGGGGGAAATCCCGCGCCAGTTGGCTTTACGCCTGCCCCCGGACACGGTCCGACTCGGCGCGCGCGTCGTGGAGATCAGCCCTCGAAGCATCACCCTTGATTCCGGCGAGACATTTCCAGGTCATGCCGTCGTCGTCGCCACGGACGCGACAGCCGCTGCAGATTTCACCGAGACCACCGCTCCTCACTGGCGCTCCGTCGCTTGCTTGTATTTCGCCGCCCCACGCTCGCCCCTGGGTGAAGCCATCATCGCGCTCAATGGCAGCGGTTCCGGCTTGGTGAACAACGTGTGCGCCCCATCGGATGTCGCACCCGGCTATGCGCCATCCGGCCAGGCACTGATCTCTGTGAGCGTTCTGGGATCACCCGATCCGGCGGACTTGGAAGCACGGGTCGTGGCAGAACTGGAATCCTGGTTCGGCCGCCAGGTGCGCGAATGGCGGCACCTCCGGACGTATCAGATCGATCGAGCGCTCCCCGTTCAGCTTCCAGTAGACGGGCTGACGGGATCGGGTTATCGCGAGAAATCCGGCATCCTGCTCTGCGGAGATCATCATTGGAGCGCCTCCATCGAAGGTGCAATCATATCCGGCCAGAGAGCCGCGGACGCGATCCTGAAATCATCATCAAGCCCGCTTCAAACTCCATGAACGGCGTGAAAATACAGCACCTCCCGTTAGAAATCTGCGGGCACTGCATCCGGCCCTTCACTTGGCTAAAAAGGTGGGCTCGTGATTGGGAGAACGCCTGCGCCTGCAACGAAGCCGACCGCCGCGGAAAATCCGCTGACCGCCCATGACACCGTTGATTGTCCTCCATTTCGCGGTTACGTGGGCGCTCGTCGGGTTGATCTGGACCATCCAGGTGGTTCACTATCCGCTGTTCAATGACGTGGGCTCGGAACGTTTCGTCGCTTATCACGAGCGCCACATGTCGCTCATCACCCTGATCGTCGGACCATTGATGCTGGTGGAAATCGGAAGCGCAGCTTGGATTCTCTATCTGGGCGAGCGCTCGCTGCTTTTCTGCATCAGTCTTGGCGCGCTCGCCGCGATCTGGGGATCGACTGTGCTGTGCCAGGTGCCGCTCCACCAGAGACTCGTCCGCGGCTACGATGCGGCGACCCTCCAAAAGCTGGTGCGCTCCAATTTCTGGCGGACCATCGCCTGGACCATACGCGGGCTTTGTCTCGCAGCATTGATCATCTCACGCCCGAATTAACACACCAAGCCATCGATTTTCCACCCCGGTACTCCTCTTCCCGATCGCTCGCTCTGTCGCAACGCATCGGTCGCGTCGCATTCCTTGCGGAATTCTTTCCGAAAATCCGACCAAGCAATGCAACGGGATTTTTCGAATTCGGAATCGAGCTGCTTGTTGAGGTTTGAGACCTGGCCGGATGAGACCTCGAAGCCGCACCTCTGTTCCATGATCCGGCTGACACGGCGTGTGCTCACCCCCTCGACATGCATGGTGGCGATGGCGGACTTGAGGGCCCGTTCGCTGCGTGAACCACTCTCCAGCAACGATGTGCGGAAGGGCGTATCGCTTTGACGAACCTGCGGGACGGAAAGCTCCAAGGCTCCAAGGCCGGTTTGAAAATTCCGGGACTTGAAACCGTTGGCGTAGCCATGGCGGTCGGTAGCTCCGCGCTGATAAGGGGCGGCTCCGATGTGCTTTTCGCGATCGAGGAGCATGGCCGCGTTCATGAGGATCTAGGCGATTCGAGGGCGGGCGCCCTGAAGGTCGTCTTCGAAAAGGAGAACGATGAGTGGATCTGGGAGGATAGGCTGTTGCTGCTCGTCCATGGCTGGTGCGGTTTTGGTTTGGGCACCTTCAGTATCGAGTCTTGGGCGGACGCTGACAACCCCGGTGGGTCGGGGGGAGCTCGGCGCGCCTTCGCTGCGTAGCGGGCTTTTACAGACGAATCTTTACACTACCCGCAATGACCGGCCCGATCAACACGCCAATCTAGCCATGCGCCAGCCGATCGACCTCGACTATGTTTCCAAAGCCATCGTCGGCATCGCATCGCCGGTGCTGGGCGTGATCACGTCGTTCCAAGAACAGATCGAATGGCACCTGCGTGTGTCGTCGCTCTGCGTCGGCCTAGCAGTGGGCGTGATGTCGCTCGTGGCGATGGTGCGGAAGTGGCGGGGGGAGGTGAATCGCTGTTCAACGCGACTCGATCCGGAAAAACGCCGCTTTGTCGGGTTCGTCACCGCCCTTGGATCCAGCGGTCGGGGAAAGGGAAATTCTGTCAAGACTCTGAGCCCTGTTCCCCATTTCCGTGTCCCTTAAGCTGGACAACCTGAGAATCGCCTTGCCGTCGCTTACGGCGCACTCACCCGGAAGAACCGCTTCGCTGCATTGGCCGGGAAGTTGAGCGTTACGGTCGTGGAGGTGGCGGTCGCGGTGACGGTCTTCGGCACGCCGCCATCCAGCACGGGCACCCATGTCGCGAGGTTTGCGGACGATTGGAAGTGATACGAGACGCCCGAGACGCTTTGGAATGTAATCGTCGCGGTGCCAGCGGCGCCGTTCACGACGGGCGTGCCCTCAATGCGGAGTAGGGAGTTCGGGTTTTTCGGGTCCGTAATTAAGACGGTGATTTCTACGCCGTCGTTTTGCCCATCGTCGTCCGTGTCGCTGTCGTAGCGGTTCGTGCCGTAGGTGCGCAACTCGGAGGCGTCGGCGAGGCCGTCGCCATCGGCATCGAGCGAAGCAAGCGTGATAGTGCCGAGGTTCAATGTCGTGCCAGCGGCCAACGTCGCGCCCGTCATGGTGTAGGATTGGTAGCCGCTTTGGCTGATGACGATGTTGTAGGTGCCCGATGGAATGGGGATGGTGAATACGCCCGTCGGCCCGGTGGAGTATTGCAGGTTTGTCGTCGTGCTCTTTAGCGAAACCACCACTTTCCGCGCGTCGGGATCGAGCGGTGTGACGACGGTGCCCTTGACGGTCGCGGCGGATGCGGGAGCGAGGTAGGTGATGGCGGAGACGATGGGCGTTTCGTTGCCGGCGGCGTCGCGGACGCGGGCATATACGGTGCGCGTGGTGCCGGAAGTTGTGGCCCCGAGTGGGAACGCCGGGATGAAGCCTGTGTAAGCATTCCACGCTGCCGCGCTCACGCCAGAGAGCGTCGTGGAAACCTTCTGCTCAGTCACATCCGGGGTGACAGAAAAGCTCACGGAGACGTTCGTGCTCGTGGTGTAAAGATTCCCGTTGTTTAGCAGGATGCCGCCTTCCGGGGGCTGCGAATCGGACCGCGGCGTACCGTAGAAAACGGTGCTCTTTTTCCCGATGCGGCCCGTGGCTGTGCGGGGCTGCACGTAGTAAAAGTAAGTCGTACCGTTCGTGAGCCCGGTGTCCAAAAAAATGCCGCCGCTGGTCGCCGTGTTCACGCTGCCAGCGAGGGCGTATGCGCCGTTCACGGCAGTTGCGCGGAAGACATCCACGTCGCTCACGCCTTTTTCCACGGAGAAATGGACGACGTTTTGCGAGGGCGCGGGGCGGATGTAGGCAAGCGAGGTGGGCGGTTGTGCGTCGCCAATGCGTTCGATGACGTGTGCGACAATAATATTCGGCACGGCGTCGTCGCGGCGGTCCCACGGGTTTGCGCCTTGCGAGTTCTCGGAGCCGTCCGTTTCGCCGCCGCCGTCTGTATCCATGAGGCCGGGATCGGTGCCGAGTAGGTATTCCTGCAAGTTTGTGAGCCCGTCCCCGTCGATGTCGGTGGCGGCATCATTAAGCGTGGGGTTTAGCCCAGCGTGCAGCGACTCGTAGCGGTCGGGCATGGCGTCGCCGTCCGTGTCACCGCCATTTTCTGTCTCGTAGATATTGAATGCGCCACGGCTCACGCGCTGAAAATTGCGGGCAAGATTATCTTTTCCCGTGCTAGTCACGACGACTTGGTAGGACGGCGTAACCGTCGGCGGCGTGCCCTCCGCATAGGCGAGGCCGGAGTAGGAATACTCGGTGGTCGCGCGGTAGAGCCCGGCATACACGCCGTCGTTCGCCACGCCGTCGTAACCGCCGCCATCGTCGCGCAGCAAAAGCGTGACGGGCGCGCGCGAGGGATGCGTGACCTTCGCGAGCACGGTCGCGCCACGGACTTGACCATTGCCGTCGTTCAGCACTGCGACGATGGGCATCGGCAGCCCGCGCAGGTAGAGCCCGTTTTGATTGTAGATGGTATTGTTGCCGTGGAACTGGGTAAAATAAACGTGCGTCGTTACGCCTTGGCGGTTCTTTCCGGCGACGACGAAGAAATACTTCGCGCTGGCGGCTCCGCTGTTGTGGATGCTGAAAGTCCACGTCCCGTCGCCCATCGCGGAGATGCGGTAGTTCACGTAGCGGTCTGGGTCCCACGTCGCGCTGCCCGCATCCGGCGCGGGGACGGTGCTTGCGTCCGGGCGCGTAATGGCTAGCCCGATGCTGTTCGTCACGTCGGCGAAAACGGTGACGACGCAATCCGTCAGCCCGCCCTCGGCGAGCGTGAGCGTCTCAGTCACCGTGGCACCAGCGGCAAGCGTTGCGGACTTTTCCACGATGCGCTCGCGGCGATGGATGCGCTCGCTGGAGAGCAAGAAATTATTCGCCAGATCGAGAAGCATCGGGGTCCCGCTGGCGCTGCCCATCAGCGACTTTCTAGACATTGCAGATGAAGGCGGATCGTTCGGCGCAGCAACCTCGTAAAATTTCCCCTTAGACTCCGTGGCAATGCTCTGGAGCAAGTTGTTATCGCACCCAGAGCCCAGCGCGATAGCCTCGACATGGATGCCCTGCGCGGTCACGGCGGCGACTTGGTCCTCCCACGTCGTCGTCTCATTTTGGTGCCCGTCGGAGAGTAAAGTGATCCACTTCTCTGCTGTCGGCACGCCGTTCGCAATGATGTCGTTTGTCGCCGCCAGCACCCCGTCGCCGATGGACGTGCTGCCCGTCGCGGCGAGTTGGTCCGTGGTGTTGGCTTCGTCGATGATGTAGCTCCAGAGGTCGCGCTCTAGCTGCGAACTCATCGGGTTTAGATTCATCGCGGGGATCACTTCGCCGTTGCCGTTAAATCGCGCGACGCCAATCTGGTCATCGCTGCCGGAGGAGTCGATGAAGAGCTGCGCCGCAGCCCTTGCAGCGGTGATGCGCTGCACGCCGCCGGAGGTCGTCGTCATCGAGCCCGAGCGGTCGATCACAATCATCTGGTCCACGTTGAGAGTCGCATAGACGACCGTATTCTCCACTGTCGCCGTGACGCCGCCGAGCTTCACCACGAGCGTCTGCACCGTCGTTGGCGCGGGGCTTTTCACCGGGGCTTGGCACGTCAGCCAATACTCGCCGAGCACGTAGGCCGCGCTGAGCACGGTCGCTTGGTTCGAGGGCACCGCCGTGCCGACATACACGGTGAACTGGCTCTTATCCAAGCCGTTCACTGACCCAGTGCCGAGATAGCTCGGACTGGTTACGGACAACTTCACGAGGAACCTCTCTGGCGCTGCCGCATCGCCCACATACGCACGGTAGGAGGTTGATGGCTCTTTCACTGTCAACGTCGGCTGGAAGCAGGCAAAATTGAAATCAAACCCGATGCTTGTGGATGAAAATCCTGCGCCCGGCGGAGGTGCGTCATCGCCCGTTGCGATGACGTGAAAGCGCACATACGGGTCCGTCGTATTCGTCATCGTCGCGTAGGCGTGAGCGTTGTCCTCATCGGGGTGGACGCTGCCTTTATACACAAAATCAATGATGCCCGAAGTGCGCTCCCCCGCGACCGTGAACCAAGTCTTGCTGGAGTCGTTCGACTGCGCGAAAAAGCCTACGCCGTAGGTGTTGTTGGGCGGCGCGGCAAACGAGCAAGTGACGTATTTTGCCGCGTAGCGTGCGACCTTTGCGGATTGCGTTCCCGTATTCGTCGCGACAGCCAGCGGGCCAAAAGTCGTCACCGGCACCGCGCCGGAATTCACCACAATATCATCCGAATATTTGAAGCGCCCCGAGTCACTCACCGAGAAAGTCGAAGTCGCGAAATCCGGCCCGCTCAAACGATTCGCGATGGTGAAATCCTGAAACAACTCTGCCAGCTCCACGCCCGGGTCGCTCGCGCTCGTCGTGTAGCGATTTCGCTCCGTCAGCAATCGCTGAATGAGCGTGCCCATGCCATCATCCAGATGCGCCCCGGCCAGCTCGTAGAAGCGCTCCATCGCATCCACCCCGAACCCCGGCTCCGTCCGCGACGTGCCGTATTGCTCCATGAGATATTTCCAGAAAAGTCCGCTGTGATACCCGTCGCCGCCCCAAAAAAAGTCGCCGGAATCCGTGATATTATCCTTAAAAGTGAACGCCGAAGAGGAGTCCGTCACGAGGTAGTTATTCGCGAGGTGCGCGAAGTCCGATTGGTGATCAAAGTCATCGGCCAAATTCCCCGCATCAACATCCGAGTCGAGAGTATCCTCCATCGCCGTCGCCGTTCCCTCGATAGCCATCGGGTAAATGTTCAAAAGGTCGAGGCCCCACGCCATGTATTGATACTGAACGATGTGGCTGAGTTCGTGAGCGCATAGGTCCTTGTTTCGCACCGTGCCAAAGCCGGCGTAACGATTCCGAATCGTATCCGGCGGGAGGACAATCCGGTCCGGAAAAATCGTATTCGCCCGCCCGAGGGTAAAGGGTGCAGCCTCGAGCAAAATCGTCGGCTTTACCGGCCCGAAGATATTCCTAAACTCCGGCGCACGGAATCCGAGATTGATATATGTCTGGTGCAGCCCGGTGCCGGAAGACGGGTCGTAAAAATCTGCAATGTCCTGCGCATCTTCATCCGAAGCGAAGAAGTCATTCGTCACCGCGTAATCTGGGTGATAGTAGATTTTATAGTCGAAGACATCGGTTTTTTTGACCTCTGCGGAAGCAAGCGCCGCAAAGGCGCTAATAAGAACAGCCAGGAAGGTTTGAGGACGAAGGAGTGGACTTTTGTTCACCCCTGCAAAATTGCTAACAATTTGTTTCTTCATACGAATCGTGGACTATCCTGAAGTGACAAACTGTGCAAGAGAAAAGGCTGTCCGGTTTTGTTCAGGCGTGAGCAATAAAAAACCCCGGAGGGCTTTCACCGTCCGAGGTTTCTAGTTTGCGCTGTTTCAATTCAAGACCGGGCATCCACCTGATAGAGCTTACGTAAAGCGGCCAGCACCGCCTCGAACTCGTAAAGGTAGAACCGGTCTCTGATCTGGAGGTAAGGAATTTTTCGCTTTCGAACCCATTCGTCGATCGTGCGAGGGCTGACGGACAGGCGTGTGGCGAGTTCCTTCTTTTTGATCAGGGTGGGCGGGACGGCAACTGCTTCGTGGATTGGATTGCAGGTGTTGGCCGTCTGGACTGTGCTTGTGGCGATGGTTGCTTTCATGACGCACTGTTGGTGGTGTCAACGCATGGGTTGTCACGGTGACATGACAAGTTCCTCAACCGCTCTCTGATCGACGGCTTCAGCCAGGGCGGTTGCCAGCCTTCCGGGGGATGGATCGACCACCACGCTTTCACCGCCTCATCGTCCACGATCTCGCGGTAGTGGCAGAAGATCATTCTCGGCGAGTTTCCAGCCTCCAGAGAGGTCCGTGCCACGTCACCTGTCAGTGCCACGCGATAGCTGATGAACGAGTGTCTGAGGGCATTCTGACGCCATCCGCCGGGGATTTTCGCCTTTACGGCAGTATCGCCTAAGGCACCGGAGGCATCGGTGATCGTCAGGATAGGGCCAGTCTCGCCGCGCCAGGGGGCAAGCCATGCCTTCAGGTTGTCCGATAGCGGAACCAACCGCCTTGCTGCCGTCTTTGCCTTGCTTCCGGCCAGTTCAATGTGGCCACGATCCCACTTGATGTCCTTCCATTCGAGCCGTGCGACCTCGGCGGATCGGATGCCGGCGAATCCACCGATGGCGATGAGCGGTAGGATGCGGGCGTGAGCGGTGAGCAGGAGACTCTCCATTTCCGCTGGTGTGAAGATGGCAATTTCCTTCTCAGCCTCCTTGAGCGAGTCGGTCAGTTCGGCAGCAGTCTTCCGATCGGGATGCAGGTATCCTTGCTTTTTGGCGAACCCGAACATGGTGACGATGTTGCGACGTATCCCGTTCTTGCTGACTGGGCCGAGCTTCTTGAGTCCGTTGAGGAACCGGGTGATGTCGGCCACCGTGACGTCTGCGATGTTTCCAGAAACGGCGTCCGTGAATCGCTTCAGGCTGGCGGTCGCGTTCCGGACATAGATGTCGCTTACGCCTTTCCGTTTCAGCGACACGACGAATTCAGCGGCAGCTTGGACATTGCTGCGAGTGGGGAACAGGTCAGCACGGTTTGCGGCGTAGAACCGGACGGCATCCGAGAGCGGGATGCTACCAGCGGTGCGCCGGGCGCTCGCCCATTCCTCGATTGCGGCTGCTAGAGTCACTCCGAACTCGGTGGCAGTGCGCTCGCAGTGGCGAAGGATGTCGAGGTCCCGGCGGGTCGCCTCGCAGGTATCGGAGAAACCATTGATGAGCCGAACGGTCACCTGCTGGCCGACCATCTTGGCCTCGTCCATGCAGGAGAAGCAGCGGGTCCGTCGGTTGCCGCCCTCCTTCCATGCGAGGGTGAACTGATCGTATCCATCCTTTCGGTTGATCGTGTAGATCCGGACCTTGGTCGGACCTGTGCCTATTTCCACGATTGCACTGCGTCGTTTGCGTTTCTGGGTCATCGAACCCGGCTTCCGCGTCAACTTGTGTGGAATTGTGTGTGGAAAACCTGTCGCGGTTTCCGTTAATGGCTCGCAATCCTTTGATTGATAAGGCTTTGCGGGGATCGTGCCAGACGATGGCGGAGGGGTTAGGACCCCGGTTCTCTGTGCGGTTTGGCTTGTATTCATGGGCATTGTTGCGTTTTGGTCAATTGCCGATTGTGCAGGGCGACGCCTGGCGACACGGCAGTTTTCATGGAATTCTCATGGAATCCGGTAATTCTGTCGCGGACCATGAGAGGGTTTGAACCTTTGCTAAGCATCGCCGCACTCCCATGAATCCGGGAGTCAGCATGTCTGGTCAGGTTCTCTTCCATCCGTCACACATCTGCCAGATCGGTGAGTCGGATCAAGGTCTGATTGAGTGGATAGCGGTTGAGCCGAGATTGCCAGGGTGGTTTACAACGGCGTTGGCTGCCTTCAGGCCCTCACTCAAACCATTTCAAACCCACGCTGCCGAAAAAACCGCAAGGTGTCTTCCTGATCCCGGTAACCGGATCGGAATTTGTCTTCCGCAGAGTCATCGGCGATTTCTCCAGCGGGCGCGATCGTCAGGAACTCAAAGCGCCCCGCTTCCATTTCCTCGTAGATCGCAAAGGCCTCATGCAGGACCGCGAGGCAGAGAAGGTATGCATCGTCGCCGTGTCCTTGGCTGACGCAGCGATCTGCAGCATTAGAGAGGCGACCGAAGAACTCAATTTTTGAGCATCCATCAAGCCGGTCCTCAGAGTAAAAAGCATCCCGGAGACGCTCAAAAAGCCATGAAACTTCTCTCGCTCTGGGAGTAATCACATCTCGCGGTTCACTACGCCATTGCTGGCCCTCCTTTGGTTTTGGAGGATGGATCAAGATTCGGACTCCTGCTCCTCCCCACATATTTCCTGAACTGGGAATAGGGCCTTGGCTCAGCAGCGAGACGGTTTCGCGCAATGTTTCGATCGTGTTCATGGTTCAAACGTTGGGGTGGCCGGTCGGAATCGACCAATTAGAGATTTATGCTGCAATCAGATCAATGAGGGTTCTTCCATCCCAGTTCTCACGGGTCGGCTGGGCCAGCAAATTAGCGAGGCCGAGGACAAGAGAGCAGAGTTGATCGCTCGTCAGAACTGCCAGAAACACTCGGGCATAGGGCTCGCCTTCGCAAAATAGACCGTATCGATTCCGCCGATCAAGCTCGATGGAAACGCCAGGTAGTCGACTGCCAAAACGCTTCTGCGCATCCTCTTTTTTCAGGTATGTGATCGGATTCTTGTTCTTGATGTCGGGCGAATCACAGAAAGCAATTGCTTCGATCATCCCTGATTCATTCGGCAGGCTGTTGTAGCCGGAGGATGGAAACTTTGCCTCCGGATTAGTTCCTGTCGGATGACTCATCGCGTTTCGGAGATGCTTAATAAAAGTCGCCAGGTCAGACTTTTCGTCAAAGTCCCACGTTCTGATTTCGACTGCATCCAGTCCCCAGTCAGCTTTGGCCGAGAGCGGCGCACGAAGCCCAAGAAATTCGCCATCCTCTCTATCCATGGCTTCCAGCAGCTCATAGCAATTGGTTAGCAGGTTCTGCAGGAGGCAGAGATGCAAGGTGTCCGTGAACTTCTCTTCAACCGGCAGCTTGATGGCTGCATATTGACGTGCGATTTTGCCAATTCGAAGAGCAAGATCAGCCTCGATTCGATGTCCGTTTTGTTGGTGATAATGCATACAAAAAATTTAAGTTTTAGTTAGTCGGTTACAGGTTTCATTGAGCGAACTGGCGCTAGTCCTCATCTGTCAGTGAAAGGTCGAGGATGTCATGTGGCCGGCGCGCCACCATGACCTCGTGCTGGACCATGAGCACGACGAGTTGTTCGCCGTTCATGAGAGCCACAGGGACGGCATCCGGGCGGGTGGCCTCGTCTTTAGCTCCCTTGCTGAAATCGCTGGTGGTGATGATGAGTCCCTGCTCGTGCGTACCGAGACTGCCCCGGACTTGTTGGACATGCGGTGCCTGCACGTTGCCCTTGTTCCACTTCTTGACCTGCACGGCCATCTTAGTGCGGATCACCTCGCCAACGACTAGCACACCGCGCACGTCGATTCCGCCGTCTTTGCTCGGCGGCGTCACTTTGAGTTCCTCAAAACCGACCTTGGCCAGAAGCTCGGAGACGAAGTGCTCGAACTCAGTGGCTCCCATCGCGATGAGGCGCTTGAGAACTTCGGAGCGGATCTTTTTGTTGTGCTGCTCGATGTCGAAGGCCAGCCCTTTGCTCATCCAGGTGCTGAGACTGACAAAGCCGCCCTTGTGCTGGACGAAGCGTGGTTGCTCTCCCCGCGCCTTGTGGCGGCGGATCTCCGTGAGAATCTGCGCATACATCGTCGCCTCGGGTGTCTGCCCTTCGGTGTTGAGTAAGCCAAGCTCCAGTGCCTTCTGGGTGATGGCCCGGTAGTGCATCGGCTCTTTCTTACCGTGGGTGGCAAGGATCTTCTCGGCCGCCTGGGTGAACGAGAGCATCTTGCTGTCCTTCACCTTGCTCTTTACCTTCGGCAGTTTGGTGGCTTTCGGTGTAGGGGCCGAGGTGATCACGGAGTTCGAATTTAGCATGAAGCAGTCCGGGCCGGCCTTGACGAAGCGCGATGCGGCACCGTGCTTGTTGATGTCCGTATAAATTTGAGCCGCGATGGTTGCCCAGGGAGTTTGTCCCGATGTCTGCCAGTATCCCTTTGCCAGCGCGGTGTCTGAGATTTCACGGCAGGACAGCGGTTTTCCAGATTCTTTTAGGACTGTTTCGGCAGCGGATATGGCGCTCATCATCGGGTTCGGTTGAACTTGCAAAAGAAAAAAACGCGGGCGTGTATTTGAGTCACCATCCCTTCGATAGCAATTCCTTCATGCTCACCTTGTTCAGAACGGACGAGCAAGTCTCCCAATCTGCGTCTTCCACTTTGCTGTATTTAACGTCGAAGGGATTGCGTGTGGCTGTTGTGCGGTCGATGAGTTGGCGGGCAGCTTGTTCGTCGTGAAGGGCGACCTTGACCCAGACATCTTCAAGGGTGTCAGGGATTTGACCGAAAAGACCATGGATAGCTTCAAGACGATCAGCCAGCACTTGGTGAACGCGGTCTTCAACGGAGTCGCGGTATCGAAGGTTAGCGATCCAGATTTCACTGCGGGCCTGCCCGATCCGTTGAATACGTCCTTTGCGTTGTTCGAGCCGCGTTGGGTTCCAGGGAAGGTCGATGTTGATCAGGGTGCCGAGACGTTGAAGGTTTAGTCCTTCGGAAGCGGCATCGGTGCCTAGGAGCAGTCGAAGCTCACCAGACCTGACTCGTGCTTTGAGGTCATTCCGATCACAGCGCTGGAATCGCCCGTCCCGCCAAAAGCCTGATCGGTTGCTTCCGGCGTAAAGACCTATGTCCATATTCGCGAATTCGGGACGCTTTGCCAATTCATCACCGACCCACCGGACTGTGTCGTAGTATTGCGAGAACAGGATGCACCCAAGTTCGAGCCACCGAGCAGATGTGCGTGGATTGGTTCCGAGTAGGTAGGAAACGAGGGCTTCAAGCTTGGGGTCGTTGTTGCCACCCTGCTTCAAGAGATCCAAACAACGATGCAGTGATTTTAATTCATCAGCCGTGAAGTTCTTGAAATCGCTCGTGCCATTCGCCGGACGACCAACTTGTGGGGGTTCGTCTTCCTCGGGGTCATCGTCTTCTTCATCGTCAGGAGAGTCGGGTTCTTGGCCGAGAAGTCTCCGAATGGTGCGTCTCCCGGCTTCCATGGAGCTTCCAAGACGACGCAGGAGAAGAGTCTTGAAAAAGCCAGCGCCCCGAACCCGCTGTTGAAGAAGCTCTGAAAAATGTTCCGCTTCTTCGTATGCTTCATGGAGGTATCCACCGAGGGCCAAGGCGCCTTCGTCTTCTTCACCAAAAAGCCTCACTTTAACCTTGGGAAGGAAGTAGCCACCAGTTGCCGGATTGATCGTGCTTTCGAGGTATCCGCGCGTCCGGCGCACGATACATCTCAACATGGGATTGAAACGGGCTCCATAGTCAGGGAGGAGGGCGTTCCGGAGTTGCACATTGCGGATTGCTGGCGACAGCTTTTCGAGCGATTCGGGTTTGAATTGCCAGCGGCTGTCTTCCGCTCCGAGGTGGTCCCGGATTCGTCGCAAGGCAGGATCTTCGTGTCGCGAGGGCATTGGATCGCGGACGTATTCCCAACCATCCCGATCGTCATCCGTCGGAACACGATCATACCCCATTGCAATGTCAAGACAGCGACTTGGTCGAAACCACGGACTGGTTCGGGTCCATCCACCCAAGACCCCATCGTTGCCGTAGGAAAGAATTTCTAGCAAATCCCAAGACTCCACCGGGTGAAGCTGCACCGGGGTTGCAGTGGCAAGCAGCATGCTTTTTGTCTTCGGGCCGATCTCACGAAGAAAAGCCATCACCTTATTGGGTTCGCCTCTCTCGTCGATTTCATCGGCACTCGCATCGACCTTGGGAACCTTGCGGCGGCGGGCGCGATGAGCTTCGTCCACGATTACGCAGGTGTAGCGGCGACTGAGGAGCTGCCTCACCGCCTCTGCCATCCCCCGCACAACAAGACCTTGCGAAACGAGACCAATGCGGCGAGGACACTTCCCAAGAGATTTGACTCCGTCTGACGGGTATTCGACGTCGTTTTCATCCAACCACGCTTTCCCGTTCCAACGGGCGGAGGGGAGTTCGAGGAGCTCCATCAGCTCGTCCTGCCATTGCTGAAGAAGCGGTTTGGGGGCTAAGACGAGGATCGGCCCGCCATCCGGATCATCGAGAGCCATCAGCATCGCGGCCATCGCAAGCTGCACCGTTTTTCCGAGGCCGACTTGATCCGCCAGAACCAAACGAGCACCACCGAGCCGGTGACGTTCCAAGGCAAGTCGGGCGAAGTATTTCTGATGCGGCCAAAGTCCTTGGTCATTTCGATAGACCGGTGTTTCGACAGCGGCGCTTGCGGCGGCGACTGTTGGGTCGATCGAGGCTTTCCATTCTTCAGGCTCTATCACCTTGCGCTTGATGATGCGTTCCACGTCTTGCTGGATGAACGGGCAGCAGGAGAGGTCCACTGCGCGTGCATCATCCCACAGGGCGTCAAACTCTTCCTGCACCCAGGTGATGGTGTCGGGATCGTCGTCTTCCCACAGCAACTCGTAGTTCATCTTCCATGCGGAAAGACTCTCGTTGACGCTGCCGAGAAATGCGGTGGCAGTGCCATCGGTCCGACGCACCACTCCCGCTTTGCCGTGGATGAGTCCGAAGGCGCTGTCTGGGAGGACACGGACTTCCAATTTGCCGCTGGTCAATGCGGCGTAGAGAGCTTTATAGCGAGGCAGTGCGGCAGGCGGAGCATCCTCCGGACGTCCGGAACACCAACTGCGGCGCAGTGCCGCCTGGGCTGCTGCAGCCGTTTCCATGTCTTGGGGATCGATGTCCGAATTGCAGATGATACGAACCTTTCCGGTCACCTTCATCACCGCTTCTCCAGCTACCTCAAACAGGCTCGAACGGAAATAGCCGGCAATCCGATCATAGGACGCAGCGCCTTCGAGCCGTTGGTTGAGGACGGCGTGGTCTAGGCGTGTGCGGCGGCTGGAATGGCGTTGTAACATCAGGCTTGGTCATTGCGAAGGCGGCCGGCGAGGATGCGGGCGGCTTCAGAGTCGTCGGTCCATTCGTTCATGCCTTCGGCGTTGCCAAGGGCTGCTAGCCATTCGAGCAGGCCGATGAAGCGCTCGCGGCGTTGCCAGTAGGCTTGGCCAAAAGTGTCGCGCAAGTATTGCCGACCGGGTTCGGGGCTCATGTCGGCTGCGGCGGTTTCGCGGATCGCGAAGAGCAGATGGCGCAGCGGAGAAGCGGCGAATGGGTGGGTGGTAGCCGAGCTGGCACGACCCCGACGCGAGGCTAGCACAGCGTCTTGAACATCTCCGATAGGAGCGAGGTGGCCGGCTGAGAATCCACTTGGGGTGTGCATCCGAGTGCCGTTGGCTTGATCGCTCTTGAGTAGAAGACGGATGTCCGTCACACCGAAACCTCGGGCGAGTTCCTCATACATGCCTTTGCGACGCTCGCCGCGGCTCTCTATGTCGAGAGCGCGTAGGTAGTAGCGCTCGACGAGCGAAAGCTCGCGCCAATGGGCATCGAGGCCGCGAGGGACGAGCAGATCGCAGGCGATGGTGACGGCGCGTTCGATTACCGTTTGGAAGTCGCTCTTCTGTCCGCGTTCGCGGACGGCAAAGACTTCGTGCTCTACTTCCTTGCCATCAAGGTCGCTGTATTTAGTCAGAACCTTGAGCGCGGCGGCGTAAGCGGCCAGTTGGTAATCGGCGTCGTTGAAGTTGGGTTCGCCACCTTCATCGAGGGCCTGCATGGATTCAATCTGGCGCTTCACTTCGTCTTCGACCAGCGGGTAGACCTCGTCGAGAAAGCCGGGTTCGTTGACGGTGCGCTTGCGCAGCACGAGGCAAACGGTGCCTTGCACATAGTTGCCTTTCTTGATGCCTGCCGCTTCGGTTTCGGTGCTGATCGTCCAGGCGGCGGTGGCTTTCAAACCAGCAGCCCAAAGGATCATCCCGAGGTCCGCCCAGACTGCGGGGTCTTGGTGGGTGAACATGACCATCTGCATGCCGTTGTCGGGCATATGCCTAGCGAGGTTTTGGTAAATCTCCACCATGGAACGGCGGAAGTCCTCACCGTCGCCACGCACTGCCAGTTCAGCGCGAGCATCGGGGATCCATTCGGGAAAGGCTTGGGCAAGTTGCTTGTCATACCACGCGAGGAAGAAGTCAGCGAGTTCGTGGTAGTTAACGGCATCGGCGTAGGGTGGATCGGTGATCCAAAAGTCGCAAGTTTCGCGAAGGTCGCGAGCGTCTGAAAGAATTACTTTGCTACGCTTAAAGCGGCTCAAACCTAAATCTCTTGAACCAATTGAGAATGCTTCAAGTCCAGTAGAAGATCGTGAACCGAAATTATAGAGTGTGTTGTATGCTTGGTTGTAGAAGGTCTGAATGCACGCCCCGATTCCGCCACTCTTTGCAAGCGATGGATCCCATCTGCAAAGCCGCGAATGGAAATCGGACATCGTTCCAGAACGAAGTAGAAGCGCAACTCTGCTCGGTAAACTAAGGTCCGTATTTTCATTAGTTTTTGAAAGCACCAATCCCAGCACCAACAACTGCCTCGGTGTGAACAAATGATGCCAGTGGGTCCAGCCGCGTGTGCGAATCGGCTCCTCGGTTTTGTCACCGCCCTCTGGGATTGCCTTTGACGGAATAAACCCCTCGCGCTGCCACTCGTCGAAGCGTTCTCGTAGCAGTTTTAGCACCTTTGCCTCTCTTGCAAGGTCGGCTGCATCTGGTGCGGCGTAGCGGCGTTCACCATTGGCATTGATCCAACGGATGCAGTAGAGCCGTTCCTGAAAGACGTCGCCGGGGCGCGGCACCACTTCGTCATTGGTCCAACGGCGCAGCCCCTCGGGTCCGCGCAAGGCTTCGATTGACCAGGTGCGAGTGGGATCAAAGGGATCGATCGCCCGGCTATCGCCTACTGTCGCGCTTTTTTTCTCTTTGTAGAGTTTTAGTTCGGCTTCGGAAACTGACTGCACAGTCGGCTGCAAGTGATCAGAGCCAGCCACTTTTTGCCATGTGGCGACAATCCGGTATTTCTCCGAGATCACCCAGCTCGGGGCCAGCGGGATATAAAAGTCGCAGCCCTCGGGTTTTACTTCCACGCAATAAAGGAAGGCCTCGGCACGCTCGCCGCGCTCGTTGTGCTCGATGCCCCACTCAGTGATCTGTTTGTTCGCCGCCGCGAAGACGGTTTCCTGCACCTCGCGCACTTCATCCTGCACCGCTTTGCCACCACCGAGCAAATTCAAACTCGCCCAAGTCAGCAAACCCGCCACGGGATTGAGATCTGAGCCGTAGGCCTCGCAGCCGATACGTGCGGCTTCAAAGGGAATGGAACCGCCACCGCAGAAGGAATCGCCAACGCGAGGCGTGTGGCCAAAGGTGCGCTGCCCGAGTTGCTCGATCAATTCAGGCAACGAGGTCGCCTTGGTGCCGAGATGGGTGTTGATCTCCACCCACGCTGCTTTTGAAGGACCGGCGACGTTCTCGGGTCGTTCGCAGTTTGCAATGCGTTCGGCGTAAGATAAGGCATCGAACGCGGCACGCGAAGTCTTCCGCTGGACAGCGGGTTTACAGCGATCCCAGGCACTCGCATCGTCCATAGTAAGAATCTTCAGAAAGATCTCGCGATCGCGCTTCGGATCGTTGGAGGCAGGCATGAGCATACCAAGAATGGATGCGCGGACGAGGATGAGCGGCTTACGCCCCCACCATTTTCCAAGGCCGGTGAGAGTCTGGCTAGCTCCTGCTTTCCGCTCCTTGTAGGCCTCGGCGGAGAGGCGTGCGATGGGGAATTGGGTTTCGATAAAAGTGGACATGATCAGTTAATGTTTGAATCGGTATGCGCGTGCAGGGAGAAGTGATATACGATCGCCTTCTGGCACTTCAATGGATGCAGGCAGTCCCACATCGCATGGATATAGTTGAAACGAGGCGAACAATTCGTCTAGCGCCGGCAGTTGCCATATTGGCTGGGGAAATCTGTTTATAGTAACGAGCAGTCCATCCTGCTCCATTAACTCGCAGATTTTGCCAGCAAATTCGAGCTCTGAAGCCGCTGGCTGCTTCCCGGGAACCATCACAGAGGAAAAGGCTTCGTGCGTCACGCAAATCATGAGCGCCACTTGCGTGGCTTCTGCTGGCAGTTGATTCGCTGTCTTAAACTCAAGATTCGGCACCTGCGGGCAAGCGTTTAGCTTACGAGCTGCGGCGACAACTTTTGGTTTATCGAAACCTATCAATTTGCTGGTTGGGTGGAGCCTAGCAAGCAGGCTCGTAAAATGGCCAAACCCACAACCGACATCAACGACTGAGCGTTCCTGAAGTTGACCCCATGCGGTCAGAGTAGACCCAACGATCTGATAGATTGTAGAGTATTGGTGTCGAGTCACGTAGTCGGCCATGGACGGATGCTTTGCCAGCGTGGAATACAGCAGATCTGCGCCGGATGGATCGCATCCTGATTCCAGCCAACTATCTACGGCTGTCATGAATTTTTCACCATGGCGACCAAAAGCACTGAGCATGTGCTTGATATATTTGTCTTGTGGGAACGGCCCCCTGAGATTCAAGCGCTTGGCGGCCTCTTCGACGGTAATGCTCATATCAAAGGTAAATCAGAGAGAGAGGGAGAGTTGCGAATGCCCGAGCAGTTCCCTGCGGGCTTTGGGGGAGAGTCCTTCGCCTTTGACGAAGGGATTGTCGGCGAGTGCCGCGCGGAGTGCTTTGCGCCAACCGATGCCTTTTTGCATGGCCTGGCCGGTGGTGGCAACGGTCATGGTGTAGAGCCACCAGCGCTCCTCGGGAGCCAGCGCCTCCCAGTTGCGCAGGGCATTGGGTATATCGTCGGGCGAGGCTTCTTCGACGGCCCAGCAGAGAATGCAGAGTTCCTTGCCGAGCGAGGGATGCACCGGCACCGGCTTGGAGGGATTCTTCTGGAATTTCTGAGTCGGCAGTCCGTTTGCGCGAAGGCGGCGATTCGCGTCTTCCCAGAAAGCTGGCCCCAGCAAGAGCCAGCGACCACGGTCAATAACAACACGCAGGCTAGGATCATTTGGATTGGGTGCGTCGGCGCTCCGTTCGCCGAGTTGATTCAGGTCGTCTCCCCGGTGTTCGGTGATGCAGACCGGGTCTCCGCTGCCGCTGCCCTTCGGCACGTCGATGAGAAAACCGTGCCGGGCTTCGGCAGGAAGGAAACCAAGACCGATTGGCTTGCGTGATGGGGCAGATGACTTGCGGGTGGCCATGATTTACTGGGTTACTTTTGCGATATCAAAGGGCTGATGACTCGCCTTAAGCCAGTCAAGGAGCGACTGTCCGGTCGGAAAATTAAGGCTGCCGATCGTCATGCGGAGACTTCCTCCACCGACGATATCTTGGAGTTTTTCGGCAACCTCCTTCAATGCTGCCGCACCATAACCTGCGTCAAGAGCACCGGAATATTCGACGTTTTGCGCACCGTCGGTGCTCTCAGCCGTAAGGCTTATGTCGAAAGCCAATACGTTGCCGGCCTTTTCGAGCCGACCGATGAAATCCCATACCGCGCCTGAATCATCGAGTTTGGTGGATTGATTCCACTTGGCAGGGATGGCGGGATCGAGCGCCCGATCTTCTTGACCTTTCTGAGGAATTTGGACGCGAACAGTTTCCGAGTTGAGCGAATAAGCCGAAGACACCGCCATCGCGCAGACGACCCGGCATGTATCTGGAACGCGGATCGGCCCATCGTAAGTGGCGGCACCCGAGTTGGTAGGCGATGAACCGTCGGTCGTGTAACGGATGGTGATGCCATTAGTCGTCGGCAGAGACAATAGTTCGACCTCATAGTGATCGCCGCGGTTGTGGAGTTGGTATTTAAGTCTAACCTTGGCCGTCCAATCCTTGATCGGGCTGATCCGGGTGATGTCATCGGGATCGTATGCGAGGAAACGATAGCGGAGAGCAGTTGCCTCGAAGCGTGATGGTGTGGGAACGGGGCTAGACGATGGAGTGGGATCAGCGTCGCCAGTTTCGTAAACGACGGTGGGAGCGTGAAGCGGCTCAATCTTCAGGTAGGTGTGTCCGTTTCCATCCTCTTCTACCGAGAGTTCACGCACGGAAACCTCTGGGGAAGGTGGAGCGAATGGTCCACGGCGGACGTGATTTCCTTCCAACCGCCAAAGGCCACGGCGAATGCATTCCTCCTTGAGATCATCGAGCGCCGAAGTCTTGTGGAGCGGCCAGTTGGTGTTTACGGCTGCCGCACGCTTGAAGTCGGACCAAAGGACGATCTTGCTATCGGCACCGCCGAAGAGACGAGCCTCCGCACGGCTGCGGAAGGCGTCATCGTCAATCTTGGTCGTGAATTTCTGGGCACTCTCCAACGTGTGGCGAATGGTGGCTTCTCCGCTTGAATTCCCCGCGAACGCGAGGTCGATACCGGTGGAACGGAGAGCAGAATTGATCGAAGGATAAACGATCTGGTCGAAGGCTTCCTTGAGTGCCGATGTGAACTGGAGGCCGACACGGTCGCGAAGGATGTCCAAGGCTCGCCACTGTGGATCATCTGCCGGGGTGCTCTCGGATTTCAAATCGTCTTCGATGCTGTCGAGGGCTCGTGTTTGACGGGCGGAATCGAGAACCTTCTGGAAGGTATCGCGTGAGCCGGTGAGAAAAAGCACCCGGTTCTTGTATTGCTGCTGATCCCACCAACTCTGCCAGTCAGCGGAAATGGGCAACTGGTTGGCATGGCCTCCGGGTCTAACGATGACGAGCGTGGTTTTATCCTGCTCTACTTGGATTTCATCCGGAGGCGGCAGGACCTTGACGGTTTGATAGCAATCGCGAAGTGATGCAGAAAAATAGGTTTCCAAGTGTTCCCGCAGCATGCGGTCTACTGTCTCGCCGTGAAGGGAAAGCGCCGTCGAACGGAGCTTGGCGGCCAGGTTCTGTTGGTTTTTGAAGAACAGACGACCGTCGGCGGAATTGTGAAGATACCAAGCACGAGTCGCCAGCTTGTCGAGGACGTTCCCCTTGAACGTCGAGAGATCGCGACCAGGACGCTGGAGGCAATCGACGAGCTGATATTCACGGAGGCCGTGGATGGATCCGGGCGTGGTGGACAGGGATGCGACCAGAATGAGGCGGGCAGCATCGGAAGCGTCGGAGTTGCCGTTGGCGATGTCGATCTGTTCAACCTCGGCATCCCCTTCGTGTGCGACGTCGTGTGCGATGGCCTCGCTGAGGCTGGGATTGATCGTCCGGATCTCGGAGGCGATCTCATCAATGTTCAGGTCGAGATCATAGGGGTGGATGACTTCAATATTGGCGGCTTTTTCAGATTTCCAGAGGTTTGAGACGACGATCTGCATCAATCGAATGACACCACGCGTCTGTTGAAAGCCTTCGTTTTCCTTGAACTTGCCGACCAACTCCCGGAGGTCCGGGTGGAACGGATAGGAATCGAGGAATCGAGTGTAGAGCGACTCCGGAGTGGTGGAGGTAAGCCCCATCTTCCCAGCCTCCCGTAGAGCCTCACGATAGGCTTCGGCGACTCGTTTCACCTCAGCCTCTGGCGCTGTTTGTGAAAACAGCCGCTTCCGCAGGATGTGGTAGAGCTCGTCCCCGTTCGGATTGACCGGGGTAATCGGGACAGCACTTCGTTTTGCCTCGGAGGAAATGCCGCCAGCTGCGCGGTTGAAGGCTGCTTCAATACCAGCTTGTCCGACGCTGTAATTCGATCCCGCAAGGTCTGAGAGAACTAGGCAGACGTTTTCCAAGTCGGTCACGGCCACGAAAAGATTCGCCAACGCGGCGGTGGTCACCGTGCCAAGGTTCCCGTCTCCGATAGAGACAGTGACGGCGTATTCGAGATAGGGCGGCAGCTCATCGAGGAAAATTACGACAGGATCAGAACCGAGTAGTTTTTTCCAAGCCTCAGGACCGGGTGCTTTGAGAACCGACGAGCAGTAGGAAGCGAGAAAATCATCGGCATTTCCAAGCTGCTCAGCAATGGAGCCCCAAATGCCGCCAGGAGCATCCGTGCTACGTCCGTTAAATCCGACGACCTGGCATTTGGCGAGCTTTGGCGCGGGATTCTTTTCACCTAACACCTTGCGGCGGAGCTCCGGGTCTCTGGCGAGAAGGCCGAGGGCAATCATGCTGTGGGTTTTTCCACCGCCCATCGCCTGGGAGAGGAGGAATACCGAAGAGCCAGCTCCGTTTCCGGCCAAGTGCCTGAACGCACGATCCACTAGGGTGTCCATACCCGTCGTGAAATAGTTCTCTTCGAAGAACTCAGCGCCGTTCACCCGGCCGTTAAGAAATGTGTCGAGACTGAGAACCGTGGCGCGCCTGTCGGCAGCGAAAACGGACGGGCGGGGTGTGCAGTGGGATTGGAGCGACATTTGCGGGAATCTTCGGGGTTGAGCAGAAAAGAATTAGCAGGCGGGGTGGGACAAATGCAGGGTCGACCTGCGCTTTTTAACGTATTTTATCAGGAAATTACAATTAGATGTGTTGCTGAGAGTGATGGAGCCGTAGGTGTTTATATTTGGCGGATTGAAAATCCGGCCATTTCCACCGGATCAATATCGTCCTGATAGGTGAATGGCGAGTTTTCATCGGGCCTGTCGGCGATTTCGTCATCTTCGATGGTCCTCACCTGACGGCGTCCGATCTGGTCATTGACGGTGAATCTGGTCCCCCATCCGTCTTCGAACTCGTGGAATGGATCCTCATTTAAGAGCATTACGTGGGTCTTCAGAAAAATGCGGACATCGGAAATCGCCTTGCGGTCGTTTGTGTCGCCGCGCCGTTGGGTCAGTCGGTTGCCCTTTCCAAGGTCGCCGAGGATCTGGAGTAAGCGGGTTGGGTGTCTGCCGTTCCGCAGTCTAATGTTCATATCTGCCCATGGTCGGGTGCGTTCTTCCCCGTGAATCCGGCAGCGCAGGCCTTCGAGTTCAATGGACAGCATGACGTTTGTCCAACTCCAGCCAGCCTTCGGCGTGAACATCGGCGGCACGGCTTTCTTTTCCGTTCCCCGGACTTTTTTACGGGCGGGGGCAATGGACAGTTTGTCTAGTCCTTTGGCAGAGCTTAGAACGATGATGCGCACATCACACTTGGCGGCGAGTGTGCTCACGTACTGGGTGAATCCGCCGCGAGTCGGCAGGAGCAGAATTGATGACTCAATATCGCGGATCGCCGATTTGATCGATTCTTCACGGGAATTGAAGTTAGGAACAAACAAATGAACGGGCATTGGTTCGCCATCACGGATGTCGAATGATCCGATCTCATGAACGCCACTTTGGCTCCATTGCGGGTGCTCCGCAGGCGTGAACCCTAATTTTCTGCCAAGACACTCGGCGATTCCCTTCAGATTGGGCACGAGTCGAACGCAGTCTTCACGCTTGAACGTGAACGGCGGCCTATGGGAGGGAATTTCCTGACTGAATCCCATAAAGCCGCCGTTCTCTTGCTCCTCCAGTTCGAGGATTTGCCCCGGCCAATCCGGATCTTCGATGGAAAAAGCCACGTCCGATGCACGCAAAAGCGCCTGGCACTCGGCAAACTCATCGCCAAGTTCCTTCTGCCATGATGCCCGGACCGCCCCGAGCCGGCCGAGGCGGTCAAGACATTGAAGGAATTGGATCATGCTCGGTATGGCGGTTAAATTTGCAGATGTCCATCCATCGGCGGACGTTTGGGTCATGGATGTCGCCTTGGATCGTATCATCCTCGGGGGAGATCATGAGGGCTAGCACCCGACGCTCCATGGCGAGATGGATCGCGAACGAAGCTTTTACCAAATCGAAATCCTTCATGTATTCGTGCCCGCGAATTTCGAGCTCGTGATACACGTCGTGGGATTGATGCATCGTGACGCTGGTCGTCCCTTTCCTGCGGAGTATCAGTCTCTTCAATCGAGTGGTGGCAACCGTCCCGAGTTCCGGGCGGATCAGGCAGTCCCTGCCGGTTCGAAGCGGCTCCAATGTGAAGCGCTTCGATGGCCTGAGGATGTCGCTCTCGCCGAAGAGGTGCTTCGAAAACACCTGACAGTAGGTTTTTTTCACCTCATCGCTGCGACCTGAAACAAGCAGCTCACCGGTTTTGGTATCAAAGAATCCCACGTCATGCTTTACCGGCCGGAGTGCCTTGACGTCACGGCGATGATCGTCGTCGAAAACCTCGACTCTCTTCACTCTTTCGCCGTGACGTATGAGCAGGGCGTAGCCGGCAGCCTCGGGAAAGGCCATCACGTCACAGATCGGCAGATCGAAAAGGTCCGAGCAGCCGAATTCAAGCTCCTTGGCGATTGCCTGGCAGACATCGCGCGTCAGTTCAACGGGTTTCTGCCCTTCGGCTGAACGGAACGACTTCATCGTTCGATTTCGTTTCAGGCTGAATTTGGTGTAAATGCGCTGGATTGCTTTCGAATCAAGGAACCAGACCTTGAGCACGATGTCTCCATTTGTGTCGCCCTTCTCATGAACTTTTTGGACCAGCTCTGGCACCACAACGCGAAGCTCGTCTATACCGGGTCCCGATGTAAGCATTTCCAGCAGGTCCACCGCCGCTAGAAACTCTCCGGGGCATGAGGACGGTGGCGAGACGATGATTGCTGACAGTTGATCTAACTGTGCTTCGCTAAGATCGTCTGCACTGAGGTTGATTCCCTTGGATTCAAAGAATGCGGCGAACTTACGCAAGAGACTCATGAGGTTCTTGGACTTGATTTTCCGGAGGAAGCCGGGATTGCCGAATCGTCTGAATGCGGGATTGCTCATGGTTCACCGTAGGGGAGTTAGAAAAGCGAGGGTTGGTTTGATTGTTCAGTCCACCATTGGCCGAGCCGGATAGAAACCATCCTGCGACTGACGGTGAAAAGCGTGGAAAGTTGACGCTCTGCTTCTGCCACTCGATCCTCGGATGATCCGGGACCGGACAGCACACGCGGCAGTTCGGCGCGGGCAGCTTCAATCAGGAGGTGCTTTGGAAGCAACAGCGCCGCCATCGCAAGATTCGCCTGGTATTCCCACCATTCGAACTTGGGCACGCTTTGCATTCCTCCCTCGGCGCGGCACAGGAAACCGTCCTTGGTTACACTATCGAATATGCCTGCTTCCTCGCCGAACAACTGCCCGGCGGATTCAACGTTGAGTTTCTCAACAAAAAGATCGGTGTGAAAAAGCCCGTGGCCGGCCTCGTGCGCCAAGGTCGAGCGAACGCGGAACTTACTCACCATGTCATCCTGCTCGGCAAGTTGCCGGTTGATGATGATGCGCTTGAGTCCCTGCCGCGTGAACTTCGCGCAGCCCATGATTTGCTCGGGCAGGGACTCGAATTCCTCCTCGATGCCGAAATGCAGGAAGATGAAGCGTTCGATCCGAATGGGGCCCGGCGATGAAGGCATGAGATCCACCGCAGACAGTGCCGTGCGGCAGACGTCCTCGATGCGGTTTTCGTGGAGATAAAGTCGCCGACAAAATGGGCCGGCCGCATTCCTAACGCTGCTCATGGTTCTTCTTTTTTGTTCGGCAGGTTCTCCGAGAGATCGAGAATCTCCGACGGCGGGATGTTCTTCTCTCGCACCGCATCGACGAATTTGCGGAAGGCGAGGCTGTAGTGGGTGTCTTGCTCGATGAGTTCCTCCATCTGCCTCGACGGCGGACGGGTGGAATACTTGAGCAGGTCGTCGAGATCGGTCTCCAGTGCGGCGGCCATTTTCTCGACCAGAGCTTCGGACGGTTGGCGGTTTCCGATCTCCACATCGCGGACGTGAGGGGCGGATGCACCGACCTTTTCGCCCAGTTCACGCAACGACAGACCCGCCCCATGACGAAGCTCTGCCAGACGTTCACCAAGCGATTTTTGAAGCATGTAAGCAGACTTGCTAACTCAACCGGGTGCGTCAACTCGAATAATGACTAGAAATAACATTTTTTTCGCCGGGGTAATCGGAATTTCACACCTCGAAATTGGCATGTGTGAAAATTTCACACCACCCCGAGCCACCCCCAAAGGATAACTAAGCCATTGGTAATCAATGGTTATTTGGAATGCCTGTGGCCATGTGTGAAAAAATCCGGTCTCGTTGTGAACGTTCACACAGAAGCGAAGCGACGGCGGTCAATTGACACCCCGCCGCATTCGCCAGATGCAAACCAATACCAAATCAACCAATCCCCTGGCCATCCGCCGGGGCAAAATCACCCGACCTCAGAAGGTCGTCATCTATGGACCGGAAGGCGTCGGAAAATCGACGCTCGCCGGCCAGACACCCGACCCCGTCTTCCTCGATACGGAGGGCGGCACTCACCACCTCGACGTCGCCCGCCTCGATGCAGCCGCGACTTGGGAGGAAATCACCGCCACCGTCACCCAGCTCGCCAAGGCGGATCACCCTTTCAAGACGCTGGTGATCGACACCGCCGACTGGCTGGAGAAGCGGCTGGCCGAGCACCTGTGCCGGAAGTCGAACAAGGACTCCATCGAGGATTTTGGCTACGGCAAAGGCTGGGTGCTTCTCACCGAGGAGTTCGCCCGCTTCCTGAACTCGCTAGACGCCCTGCTGGCACGCGGCATCCACGTTGTTTTCCTGGCACACGCCACAGTGAAGAAATTTGAAGCTCCTGACCAGGCAGGCAGCTACGACCGCTTCGAGCTGAAGCTGAGCAAGCAGGTCGCCCCGCTGGTCAAGGAATGGGCAGACGTCGTGCTCTTCGCCAACTACGTGACCAAGGTCGCGGAGAAGGACAATGGCAAGATGCGCGGCGTCGGCGGCAAGGAGCGTGTGCTCTTCGCCACCCACACGGCGGCCTACGACGCGAAGAACCGTCATGGCCTCGCAGACAAGCTTCCGTTCGCCATCGATGCGTTGGCTCCGGTGTTCGGCGATGCGAAATCTTCTGCACCGATCGCAAAGGCACCTACCGAATCCCTCACCGACCGGATCTTCGCCGCGTTCCAGCAGAAAGCGGACATGGCCAACGTGGTCGATTTCTTGGTCGCCCGTGGCCAGCTTTCCTACACCGAGGAAGGTCCGCTGGAGTCCATCGACAATCTGGATCCTGCCTATGCCGCCCGGATGCTTGCGGATCCCGATCGATTCGTCGCCACCGTCAAAGAATGGGCCGCAGCCAACAGCCCGGAGGGAACGGTATGAGCGCACTCCGCCCTTCTAACCTGCCGAAGCTGGCGGTGTGTCCGTGCTACGAGAGCAATCCCGTGGCTGGCCCTGCCGCCGAGCGCGGCACCCTGCTAGACACCGCATTCCGCGCCGAGCTGCTCGGTCTCGAAGAACGCTTCGTCCTAGCCAATAAGCTGACGGCCGACGAGATCGCCGCTGTTGGGTGGTCAGTCTCGATGGTCCGGGCAATCTCCGGCCGCGAGCGAGTGGTTGCCCGGGAGGACGACTGCCGGGTGAGGATGCTCAATCTCACCGGCACGGCGGATGCCATCGTCCCAAGCAGACTCACCCACTTCGACCTGAAGACCGGGGCGCGCCGAAACTACCGCGAGCAAATGGCAGCCTACGCCCTCGGATTGATGGGCGCGCACTTTGCCGGCGAGTGGACTGCGCACTTGTTGTTCTGCGACCAGCGGGAAATCGAGTCGATCAAGTTCACTTACGAGGAGGCGCACGACATCGTCGATCAGGTCGTCAAATCGTTCAACGATCCGGCAAAGAAGCCCAACCCCTGTGAATATTGCGGCTGGTGCGCAAAGGCGGATACCTGTCCGGCACGGCTCGCGATGGTCAGCGAAACACTGACAGTCACGGAACCCGGCTTTGATTTCGACGTTGTGCTCGCCGACCCGGAAAAGCTCGGACGATTCCTGACAGCTTGTGCATTCATCGAGGGCTTGCACGACCGAGCCAAGAAGATTGCCACCGAGCGAATC
>JAPJNB010000169.1 GCA_026461385.1 Akkermansiaceae bacterium | reverse complement strand
ATCTTGGATTGCGTGGAATAGCCTGCGGTAGATTTCGCGGCGCGGGTTGGTTTCGGTGATCAGTTGGTCGAGTTGATCGACGCAGCGGAGCGTGTGTTCGTCGGCGGTGTAGCGGTGGAAAAACTCGTGTTGGACGAGACAGTCGAGAGCGCCGAATTCAGGCAGGTAGTGGCCGAGGAATCCGACGCGGTGCATTTGACGGAGGGTTCCGGCGACTTCGCCCTTGCGTTCGAGGATTGCTTGGAATGTTTGGCGGTTGGCCTTTGAGTAGCGGAATGGGCGGTCGATGTCGGCCCAGTGAGAGGTCACGAGTTTACGGATCGGCGGGCTGAGTCGGAGGCTGCGGAGTTGGCAGTGTTGGAAGAGTCGCATCATCCGGCTCGGGTCATCCTTGAAAATTTCGGGGTTGGCGGGATAGATGCGGCCTTCTTGAGCGATGAAGCCATCGAACTCCTCCCGCTTTTTTTTGCGGAAGGTGAGGAACGAACGAAGGCTGTTTTCTGATAGATTTTCGTGTTCGATTTGGAAGCTCTCCATGATCGATCCCGTGTGTTGATAGATGTTGCGCGTGTGTCGGTAGTAGTCGCGCATGAATGCTTCCGTGCTGCGGAGGATGCTTTTTTGCGGGTAGGAGAAAGCGGTGGCGACGACGCCTTGGAGTTGGAGCGTGAGTTGGTCGGTCGCTTTTTCCGCGTGGTAGTGGAGTTCGTTGCGGACACGGTGGAGGAAATCGTAGCCTTCCTCGAGCTCATGGAGGGCGGTTTCCGTCAGGAGTTTCGCATCGACGAGGTCATTGAGAGAAGCGGTGCCGCGTTTCACGAGGGCGACCCAATGGATGTTTTGGTAATCGCGCATGCCGCCGCAGCTTTCCTTGACGTTCGGTTCTTGGAGGAAAACGGTGCGCGAGTATTTTTGGTGGCGGTTGCGCAGGTCTTGGCGGCGGAGTTCGAAGAAGGCGGCTTGGTCCTTGCCGATGCATTCCTTGGCGAAGCGGTTTTGGAATTGAGCGAACAGCTTTGCATCACCGGCGATGAGGCGTGCGTCCATGAGCGAGGTTTTGTTCTCTTGATCCAGCCTTGCTTGTTCGATGCATTCAGGGATCGAGCGGCAGGCTTGGCCGACCTTGAATCCGACGTCCCACAGGAGGTAGAGTACATTTTGGACGAGCTCTTGGAGTGGGGGTGGCAATTTCGTGGATGCGCGGGGGAGCAGGAAAAGGATGTCGATGTCCGAGCGCGGGTTGAGCGTGCTGCGGCCATATCCGCCGGTGGCGACGAGGGCGATGGGGAGTGGGGAGCCGTGACTGGCTCGGAGCGACGCTTCTAGGATCGAGCTGAGTACGAGATCGATCAGGGCGGCGCGGGCGCGGGCGATTTCGAGGCCGCCTGCTCCGGCGCGGTGGTGGAGTTTGATGCGGTGCTCCTCGACTTTGAGGAATTTCTTGTAGAGGTCGATGCGTTCGGAGGGCGAGAGTTGTCCCTCCAACGCGGGTTTGAGGGCCTCCTTGGCGTGATCTTCCAAGGTCTTGAGGTGATTGAGCATTTGGGAGTGAAGTGGATTGAGGTCTTGCCGATTGCGGGGTTCAGGCGGATCGGCCCATGCGGGTCCCGACGCGGGCGTAGAGTTCGACTTGTTGGGACGAATGTTCGAGGAGGTCGTTTTCCAACTCGATGGCACCGGGTTCAAACAGCATGAGGGTCGATGATCCGCCAAAGGCAAAGTAACCCTTTTCGGCACCCTTGTTCACGGTTTCTCTCGGGTTGAACGTTTGTTGGATCGTGCCGACGCAAGTTGCGCCGATTTCCATGCAGAGAACGGTCCCGAACTGCTCGGTTTTGAGTTCCGTGATCGTGCGTTTGTTCGTCCAAAGGTAGTCGAGACGTTGGCGAAGGGCGATGGGGGAAACCGAAAACAATGGGCCAGCGATCGTGCGCGTGGGGCCGGGGATGCCGGCAGCGGGGAAGTGGAAGCGGTGGTAATCGACCGGGCAAAGCCGTGAGAGGACCAGTGAACCATCGGCATAGCGAGCCGCTAGGTCGGCGTCGCCCAGCAGGGTGGGTAGGTCGAAACGTTGGCCCTTGACGAAGACGCCGCGGATTTCTGAAGCCTTCGTGAAGCCGAGGTGTCTGCCGTCTGCGGGGAACACCACGCGATGTGGGTCGGGATCGATCGGGCGGGCAGAGGGCTTGAGTTTGCGGTAGAAAAACTCGTTGAAGCTCTGGAATGAGTTCGGGGAATCTGCGAAATCGTTGGGGTCGAGGCCATAGCGTGCGATGAATGGTGCCACGCGGGCGGCCGACTTCGCGGTGCTCATGCGGTGGCCATACCAGGAGGAAAAGAACGGGCGCTTCACGAAGGCATTGAGCGAGATCGCGCCGAGTGGGTGGCCGTAGGTCCAGCGCAAGAACCCCTCGCCGTAGACTTGTTCGGTTTCGAGGTTGCCCGTGTGTCGGTTGAAGTAGCGGATTGGTTCCACGGGAGGGTTGTAGCCGCGGGGTTGGCAAATCGCAACGGCGAATCAAAAAACCGTCGGGCTCCGAATGCGGTCAATCTTGCCAATTTCGCTTGCGCGGGGCATGGGGCTGCCTTATCTCGCTTTCATGAAATTTAGTGCCGTTTTCCTTTTGCTCGGTAGTCTAATTTCCATTTCTTGCCAGAAGCGAAGTGAAATGACCGTGACCGAAACTCGAGAAGTAACGACGCGGGATGTGACCCCAAAGCTTTTCGCGACCTCTGACGAGCGGTTTCGTGACGCCAAGCCGAGTCCGGTCAAGGGTGATACCCCCGAGGGGTGGTTGGTGCTGCCTGCCTCACAATTTCGTCTACTGAACTATCGGTTTGGTGAGAGCGGCATGGGTGAGGTTTGGGTTTCCCTCGCGTCAGGGACTGTACTCGACAACGCCAATCGCTGGCTGAAACAATTCGGAGCGAGTCCAGTGGACCAAGCTGCATTGAGCCAGTTGCCGACGCTCAATCTCGCGGGAGCCGAGGGAGTTTTTGTGAGGGCTGAGGGCGACTACGCGGGCGGCATGGGAGCACCGGCCAAGCCTGGATTTGGCCTCGCGGGGGTCATTGCTGCGGTCAATGGTCAAATCCTCACCATCAAGATGGTTGGACCCAAGGCCGAGGTCGACGCCGCGAAGCCCGTGCTTGAGCGCTTCACCAAAAGTCTTCGGATGGCTGAATGATTCGCCGATCCCTCCCCGTATGATACATTTCTATAATTGACCATGGATCTCACCAAAGCACCATCCCCCCAAAAAGCTGCGAAATCTTTGTTTGAGAGAGTATTTGATCTGCTTTCGGGGTTTGGGCTTGCGACGGTCACGCTGCTTCTATTGGGGCTGTTGACTTGGTTTGCGACGCTTGAGCAAATTGACAACGGGCTCTATCCCACGCTCACGAAGTATTTCGACTGGAAGTCGGTTTTCCTGCTTCCGGAGATCAATGGCAAGATGGTTCCAGTGCCGTTGCCAGGAGGCTATTGGGTTTGTGCGGTGCTGTTAGTGAATCTGATTTTGGGCGGTGTCATCCGGATCCGCAAGGGGTGGAGGCATTATGGCAACTTGATCGCGCATTTTGGCATCATCTTCATGCTAGTGGGCGGCGGGGTAGCTCATCATTTTTCGGAACGTGGCAACATGGCGATCAGTGAGGGGGAATCCTCAAACGTCGCGGAAGATTATTTCGAATACGTCGTCGAAGTTTCTGAAATCAAGGACGGCAAGGCTGAGAAAATCCATGTCATTCGTGGCAAGGACATCGATGACCTTCAGGGTGAGGCATTCCGGACTTTTCGTTTGCCGGCGTTGCCGTTCGACCTGCAGCTAACCCATTATTTTAAGAATGCCGTGCCAGTTTCTGCGAACGAGCGTGCGCCCGACCACCCACAAGATATACCCGATGGTTATTATCTCATGGAAAAGCCGAAGCTAGCGAAGGCGGAAGAGGCTGAGCGCTACACGGCAGCTTGCTATGCAAGAATCCTTGGGCGTGACGGGGTGAAGTCGGATCCGTTTATTTTGGCGGGGGCAAGTTTTCATCCATTTGCCTACCGCTGCCAGGATCGGGTCTTCACGGTGGACATGCGCAAGCGGCAATGGGTGATGCCATTCACGCTGAAGCTAGACCAATTCACTGCGGCGTTCCACCCAGGGACGATGCGGCCTTCCAAGTTTGTCAGCAAGGTGACTCGCCTTGAAAATGGCAGTGAAGCCAAGGTAACGATCCAAATGAATGAGCCAATGCGCTATGAGGGCATGACCTTCTTTCAGGCGAGTTACGGGCCACCTGGAGCAGGTCCCGGATCCAAGATGTACTCGGTATTTGAAGTGGTAAAAAATCCGGCTGACAAGTGGCCGGAGTATAGCCTGTGGGTTGTCGCTTTTGGGATGGCGCTGACTTTTCTCATCAAACTTGGCTCATTCCTTGCCGCAAGCTCACGCAAAAATCGTCATGTCTAACTCATCCTCACGTGTCGGTCGTTGGATTGCTGCCGCACTTGCGGTGTCGGTCCTGGTCGCGATTTCTATCAATCTCGTCATCGACACCCTGCCGAAGGGCGAGGTCCGCAAAATCGACGGCTACGTTCCATGGAGTTCTCAAACCCTTGACGTCGCAAGCATGCTGCCGGTTCAAGATGGAGGACGCATTAAGCCGCTTTCAAGCTACGCTGGGTTCACGATGCTCGGTCTTCACGGGGCAAGGTCGATGACGGTCGAGGATGGCAGCGGCAAGCGAATCACCATCAAGTCCTTGGCATGGTTGTTGGGAGACAAAGCACGGATCGACTGGCTATGCACTACAGAGCAAATCACCATCACGCCCTTGGCATGGTTGATGGACTCCTTGTTCCGGCCGCAGTTGGCGATTCACCTGCCGACGTTCCGGGTCGACAACTCAGCGGTCATCGAGGGCATTGGTCTGAAGGCCCGTGGCAAGCGTGATCGCTACAGTTATCAGGAAATCGAGGCTGGGAGGGAGAAGTTGATCGAGCTTGCCAAGTCCTATGAGGCGATTGAAAAAGCAAAACGGGATCCGGTGCAAACCCAGACCATCGACCTTGCGTACAACGTGCGGAGCTATGAGAGCCTGCTGAGTTATTTTGATTTCGCGCGTTACGGCGTGGTTCTCCGCGGGACGGGGAAAGATGGCGCTGCGGATCAGCATGCAGACATGAGCGCGGTGATGCTCACCGCACCGCAAATCCGTGAGCAGGTCGCAAAGACCAAGACGCAGGGATTGCCGATGGAGGCGCATTTGCAGGAGTTGTTAGAACAAGTGGTCGACGCAGCGAATTTCGGTAAATTTTCACTTTTCATTTTGCCACCGTTGGAGCCCAAAGTGTCGACGTGGGCAAGTGCGGGTGCGGCAATCATGAGCACGATCAGTGACCAAAAGATTGACCCGCAACTCGCGATTTCCGATATCAAGATGCTCGAAACCACCGCTCGGTCGGCGGGTGGTGACGAGTCGGAGTTCCGATCCGAACTCAGTAAGCTCAGAGATCGGTTGGTGAAGCGTGCGGAAGCGAGAAATGAATATCAGCACGTTGCGATGGAAGCTGGTTACTACAAGAAAAACTGGTTTCTCTCTGCGATGATTTATTACATTTGTGGGACGGTGACTGCGCTTGCCATGTGGCTGTTGGGCAAGAGCAGGATCGGTAGCTTGGTTGCGTGGGTGACACTGGGGACCACCGCCACGGGGTTGGTCTATTGCATCATTCCGATCGTCGAGCGTTGTGTGATCATGCAGCGCCCGCCGGTGGGGAATCTTTACGACACCATCATCTTTATCGCGACCACTGTGGTTTTATTCTCGTTGGTGATTGAATGGATGACGCGTCGCCGCTTTGCGTTAGGCATTGCGCCGATTCTTGGAGCGCTACTGATCATCCTTGCGCGTCGATTTGAGTTGGGTGATGCCAAAGATCACATGGATCCCTTGGTGGCGGTATTGAATTCCAACTACTGGCTGACCATTCACGTTTTGACGATTACCTTGGGCTACGCGGCCGGTCTGCTGAGTGCATTTCTTGCGTTCATCTATCTGTTGATGCGCGGGCTTCAGTTGGATCGGGGCGACAAAGAGATCCGGCGTTCGCTTACGCGAGCGGTTTATGGGATGCTTTGCCTTACCTTGTTCCTCGCGTTGGTTGGAACGGTGTTAGGTGGGATCTGGGCGAACGACTCTTGGGGACGTTTCTGGGGATGGGATCCCAAGGAAAATGGTGCGTTGTTGATTGTGCTGTGGATGCTTGCCATTCTGCATGCTCGGTTGGGTGGTTACATCCGAGAGTGGGGCTTGCACTTGGCTTCGGTTTTTTCGGGCGCGGTGGTGGCCTTCTCATGGTGGCACGTCAACTTTCTCGGAGTGGGACTCCACAACTATGGGTTCACTGCCGGGAAAGGAACGATTTGGTTATTCTATCTGATTATCCTCGCCATTTTGGTTTTCGGCGTAGTGGCTCGTGCTATTGAGCAAAGTGGCAAATCGACTGCGAACGATTAGGATGGTTCGCCGTTAGGGAAAATTTCAGCGATGGACGATTCGGTATTCTCATCCATCCAGCGTTCAAGAGCAGTCTGCATTGGCGCAAGTACTTCGGGTCGATCCTTTGCTAGATCGGTTTCACCGTAGGGATCGTTTGCCATTTGAAAGAGCCCGAAGTGGCGACCTTTTTGCGCGGTTGGCGTGCATACGATTTTCCAGTGGTGCGTTTTCAGGCAGCGTTGCTTCGCCTCGATCAGTGGAGCAAGGTATTGCGGCTTTAAGACGAACTGATAGTTGTAGGTTTCATCGATCGAGGTGCATTCATCCATCGGCGGGAGTTTTGGCCGTTCAACACCCTGCACGCTGAATTGAATGAAGGGAAATCCTGTTTCACCATAGAATGGGAGGTCTGTGGGTTTTTCAGTGCCGCGAATCCAACCCGCGAAGCTTTTGCCCTGCCAAGTGGGTGATTTTTCCTGACCAACGAGATCGGCGAGGGATGGAACGACATCGATTAGACGCACAGTCTCAGGAATCACTTGAGGTTGGCTGCCTGGGACGTGGACGATCATGGGCACCCGGTTCGCATGGAGGCCACCATTGAACGTGAGTCCGTGTCCGAGGGTCACGCCGGGCTCGTAGTGGTCATCGCCGTGGTCGGCGGTGATGATCACGATCGTGTTCTCAGCGAGTCCGTTGCGCTCGATGGCGGCAATGATTTTTCCGACGCAGTCGTCAAACTCGCGGGTGCAGCCATCATAGAGTGCGCGAATTTGGCTGACCTCCTTGGGTGGAAGGGCTTTCCATTTCGACTCCAGATCGGTGCCGCCGATGAATGAATCGATATCGAAGTCGACCCCGCTTCGATTGCGGCCCTCATAGCCGCGGGCACTGAACATGCTCACGTAGGGTTCGGGGCTGCGGTAGGGCAGATGATTGCATGAGAAAAACACGTGCCAGAAAAAGGGTTGGCCATCGTTTGCGGCGGATGCAAGGCGCTGTTCGACGCGCTGGGTCACCACCTTGGGCGTGACAAACTGAGCGAACGACTCGAGCTGGGGAAAGAGGTGATAGCCAAGTGGATTATCAAAATAAAGTGGTACCACAAAGTGTGCCATCACCACCGCTTGGCTCATGTAGATTTTAAAATTGTCGAAACTTGAGACCGAGATGTCCTCAAATCCGAGTGGGATTACATCATAATAACCGGCACACCAATCGCCGATGGCAGCGGTTTTGTAGCCGCGACTGCGGAGCAATTGTGCCAGTGGGACGATGCGTTGTTTCGTTGCGTCCACGGTCGCACGGTTAGGATACATTTGGCGGATCCCGTGGCTCTGCGGATAGAGAGACGACATCAACTGAACGCCAGATTCCATGGTTGATGCGATCGAGGTATAGCATTGTTCAAACCGGGTTGACCGGGAGGCAAAGCGGTCGATTTGTGGGGAGACTCCAGCGGCTGCTAGACCATCGCTGCGCTGGGGGATGTAACCTGAGCAACCGATGCGGTCGCCGCGCAACGAATCCGAACCGATGATGATCACATTCATTGGCTTGTTAGAATTGACGGTGGGGATGGCGGGGGATTGGCGATGGAACGGGAAATGGATGCCGGAATTTAACACCAGGATTGGAGTTGCGATTGCGGCGGTCAGCCAGCCACGGCGGTTGCTCCGGCGGATGTGCCAGATGAGAGCGATCGCGATGCAAGCGATGGGAAGTGCGGTGAAAATGCCCCAGAAAAACAAGGGTTTCGCAAGTTCGGGAACGAGGTCGAGGGATCGGTAATACCATTGCCCGAATGCATCCTCATTCAGGAAATAGGGACGCGTCTTGGCGAGGCGCAGCATGAAGTAGCCATGCATGAGTGCCGTGAGCGCTAGGCTGCGGAGAATGTTCGCCCGGGTGGACTTGCGTGTTGAGCGGGAGGACCAATCGTTGACCCAAGGTTGAATGATGAATGCCGCGGCCAACGCCAAAACGACGTAGGCGAGGATCATTTGGCAATTCTGAAGAATCAGAAATCCCAGATGCTTATCGCGCGCGAGGGCGCTGAATTTGTTTTTCATCTCACCCGATGAAGCCGTGAGGTTCCAGAGTGCGATGGTGTACTGATAGACGAGGAAGATACTGGATCCTAACAGAACCGTAGGGAAACGTGTGGCAACGACTCGAGGTGTGCTGTCTTTTGATGAGTCCGGGTTCATTAGAATTTAAAGGGTCTCAATTGTCGGACACAGGTGAGTCCAAGTAAATCCAACGAGGTGCGATGACCTTTTCAATCACCACGCCCAGCTTGGATTCGATTCCAATGGGAATATGGATACGGAGGGCGCCTGCCACCTTTTGATTCGAGTTTTCGGCGACCAATTTCGCAAGAGTTTCAGCAGTTTCGCTACCTGCCTTCACATAGCCAAAGAGGGTTTCCTCTTTCCCGAGGGCGGTGAGCTTGTAGCAATTCCAGACGTTTGAGTTTTTGAATTCGTAACTGTAGAAATTGTCGGGTTCGATGTAGACACGGAATTCGAATGTGGATCCAGCTGGGCGTTTTTTTGCGAAAACGTCCCAGTCCATCGGTTGGTAGTGCGCGTAGGTTTCCCAATCAATTTTCACTTCCCCTGATTTGAGCACTTCGACGAGCAATGAGGTAATTTTTTCCGGTCCGGTCTCGAAGCTGACTTGCCAAAAAATTGCGCGCTCGTCGAGGGTGACGGGTTGGAGCTGGGTGAGATTTTTGACTTGGAGGTGATCGATCGGATTGGACGCATAGAAGGTCCGCATGAGTGGGGTGACGCGCTCGGCGTGACGAATGAATGGAATCATTTCATCGATCGAACTGGCTTTTAGAAAATTGCGGGAAGCGTTCTCGATTTGAGAAACAAGTCTTTCGGCTTCCTGCTCCTCCGTTAGATTTTTTTGATAGATCGAAGACGCGGCGTTTTGCTGTTCTTCAATCTTTGGGGAGGATGAGTTGATGAGGGATAGCGACCAAGCGAGGCCTGCGGCAAGGATAAGCGCGATGAGGGCAAACCATGCCCATGGGATATTTTTTTCCTGGTCGGATTCGGATGCCCACGATTGCTCAATCAAGCCTGTATCGGTGAGAATTTGTTCTTCCAGAGCCTCAACGCCGGGCTGGTGGGTTCGCAATTCATCTTGGTCCGTGGTGTCAGGCAGTTCGAGGCGCTGGCTTACCGCTTGTTCAGAATCTAGAATCTCAATGCGTACCGGCTTTGGCTGCCGCTGTGTCTCGCGATTCTCAATGCGAGTGACGGGAGTCGGTTGGACAATCGCCTCCTCCACCGTCCTCAGACTGATTTTCTTCCTCTCGCGTGCCATCTGCAGGTCAAACAAAGCTATAAATCTCAATCGACGCAATGCAACTCTCACTCTAAATAACCGTTGTAAGCCGATATGTCCACCGCACCACGCATTTTAATCGTCACCGCCGCTTTTGGCGAGGGGCACAACAGTGCTGCCCGTAACCTTGCCCTTGCGCTTGAAACTGCCGGGGCGGTCACTCAGGTCAGCGACCCGTGCATGCTGGGTGCACCGCGGATGACTGGGATGGTCAACCGCGCCTACCGCCATGTGACGACGCATTTCCCGAACCTGTGGGCTTGGATCTATCGGTCCACCGATCGCTGTGATTTGGGGCAGCAGCGCAATCTGCCATTTGAGCTCGCTGAGGCGGCGCTCGAAAAGTTGGTGGCTGAGTTTCGGCCGACTGCGATTGTGAGCACCTACCCGCTTTATCCGTATTTTTTGAGTCGGATTTTCTCGGGAGGGCGGATGAAGCTTCCCGTTTTTGTGGTGGTCACGGATTCGATTGAAATCAATGCGGCGTGGCTGCGGGCGCAGAGCGACTGGTGGCTGGTGACGGATGCGGCGACGCGAGGTGCGATGGTGGACAAGGGAATGGTTGCAGAAAAATTAGTGGATACGGGATTTCCCGTGAATCCGGTTTTTTCGGAGTTGGCACCTTTGGCTGACCGGGGTGAACGGGACTCATTTCAGGTTCTCTATTTTCCGACAGCCAAGTTGTGCTTGGTTGCGCGTCATGCGAGGGCCTTGCTGGATGCATCGCCGGAGGTTTGTCTCACGATGGTCATGGGGCGAAATGCGCGGCGTCTGTGCCCAGAAGCCCTCAAGATCCGGGCGGCCTACCCGGGGCGGGTGCGGTTGGTCGGTTGGACCCGTCGGGTGCCTCAAATGTTGAGCCGCCATCACCTGGTGGTGGGTAAGGCTGGCGGAGCGACCGTTCATGAAGCCATTGCGGCGCGTTGCCCGATGTTGATTCATCATCTGGTCCCTGGGCAGGAGGAGGGAAATCTGCGTTTGCTGGAAATGATCGGTGGCGGTCATCTCGCGGACACTCCGGAGGCCCTGACCGCCAGCATCCGCAGGCTTTTGGCAAATGATTCGGCTGCCTGGCGGGGCATGAAATCGGCATTGGCGGCTCATGACCGCAACGCTGGAGCGATCACCGCCGCACGATTTATTCTTGATCAGATCGAACGCTAAGCTGTCACTGGTGGCCCGCATGACCTTCCTCTTCGATATCGGCCGAGTCCTCCTGGACTTTGACTTTGAATCCTCGCTGGTGCGACTTCTGCCGGAGGGCACGACAGACGCTGCCGAGCGACTGAGCCTCTTGCTCGAGCGCAAGGATGAGTTTGAAGCCGGCCTGATTGCGGTGGACGCTTATGTCAATTGGGCGCTTGAGGTCTTGGGGAGTGATGCCACGCCCGCAGAGTTTAAAAAGGCATGGCAGCAGATTTTCACGCCCAACCTGCCGATGTGGGACTGTGTTCGTGAACTCGCGGCGGCCGGGCATCGATTGATTCTTTTCTCCAACATCAACGGGATCCATTGTCCGTGGATCTTCACCCGTTTCCCCGATTTCTCGCTGTTTGACGCGGGGGTTCTTTCGTTTGAGGTGGGGGCGATTAAGCCGCATGCTGCGATCTATCAGCACGCGATCGCGCATCATGGGCTCGTTCCAAATCAGACGCTTTACATCGATGATTTGCCGCAAAATATTGCAGCTGGACGCGATTTTGGCTTCCGCTGTTGGCAATATGACCTTGCCGCCCACGACGCGTTCGAGGTCTGGCTCGCTTCCCAAATGAGTTCTCAAATCTAAATTTCTGCCATGTCAATGCTCACCATCGCCAACCGCCAGTTTCATTCGCGTCTCTTCCTCGGCACCGGCAAGTTCCCGTCGAATGAATCCATGCGCGATGCCTTGGCCGCAAGTGGCACGGAAATTGTGACGGTTGCCCTACGGCGTGCCGATCTAACGGGTAGCCGCGATCCATACGCCAATATCCTGGAATTCATCGACTCGGAAAAATACCTGCTCCTGCCGAACACCAGCGGTGCCATGAACGCCGATGAGGCGGTGCGACTTGCGAGGCTCGCTGCCGCCGCAGGATTGCCAAAGTGGGTCAAGCTTGAGATCCATCCCGATCCCACCTACCTGCTGCCGGACCCCATCGAAACCTTGAAAGCGGCTGAAATTCTCGTCAGAGAGGGCTTCACGGTCCTGCCTTACATCAATGCCGATCCCGTGCTGGCCAAGCGCCTCCAAGAGGTGGGCACCGCAACGGTTATGCCGCTGGGCGCACCGATTGGATCGAATCGTGGCTTGGTCACCCGCGACCAAATCCGCATCATCATCGAGCAAGCGATTGTACCGGTGATCGTCGATGCCGGGCTAGGGGCTCCCAGTCACGCCGCCGAAGCGATGGAACTTGGTGCTGACGCGGTGCTGGTCAACACCGCCATTGCGATCGCGAGTGACCCGGTGCGGATGGCGTTGGCCTTCAATCTGGCCGTCCAAGCGGGCAGGGAGGCATACGAACTTGGACTGCCTGAGCCGCGTGATCACGCAAGCGCGACAAGCCCCCTGACTGGATTTCTCCAATAGCTGGACAAGATTTTCGGCAATTTTTCCATGTCTGGACAGAATGAGAGCCCAAAGGTAGATTCGCGGCGTCGGCCTGTAAGGCTGCCTATTTTCTTGGAACTGCGGCGTAGGCTGCAATCTCAATCACGCATCCACCTTTCATGAGTCTTTTGTTTTTCAAGCGCGTTCTCGCGAATCCGATTCAAGTCGGTTACCTTGTCCCGAGTTCGGGGTTTCTCACGCGCAAGACCGCGAGGCGGCTTGATTTTTCAAAGCCGAGGGTCATCGTGGAACTCGGACCGGGTGAAGGTTGTCACACGCGTCAAATCGTTCGGCGCATGAATCCCGGATCGAGGTTGATTTTGATTGAGCTGGATCACCAATTCGCTGCCCACCTGGAAGAGCAATTCAAGCACGACCCGCGAGTGACGGTGGTGAATTCCGACGCCTTGCATCTATCCGAAGTGCTCAACCATCTCGGAATTTCCAATCCCGACTACATTGTCTCTGGGATTCCATTCACGATCATGGAGCGCGACCTGCGCGAGAGGCTTCTGGCGAGCATTGCAAACAGCATGGGGCCTGAAAGTGTTTTCATCACCTATCAGTTTTCCATGCAGATTTCCGAGCATGAGCTTTTTGAACTGCTTCCGTGAGATCTATGCGTCCTCAATTTTCCGCCGCTGCGGGTGATGGAACTGCGTAAATCACGGCACTCAATCGCGCACCAACACCCCTGATTGGGTCAGTCCGCTGGGAGCTCGGAACCGGTGTTCGTTTCTGTCCATGATCGCCCTTGGGGAAAGTCGGTGGTTCGGCGAATTTCGGTTGATTCGGGGTGCTGTTGGCGGATTGTCTTGGTATCGGGCTGGGGGGAGGTTAGCTTCCATGCTGTTCGGTGAAAATCGTCGACGATCGCCTTTGAAGAATGTCATCTCACGAAAACATCCAAATCATCCGTCTCACATGGAGGCGATTGCGTGGAGCATTGCAGCAGTTGATCGGCTCCGAAAAAGGGCCAAAGGCAATGCTGTTTGTGGGGACCCTGCTGCTACTGATGCTTGGGATCAATGGACTGAATGTGGTGAATAGCTACGTGGGTCGTGATTTTATGTCGGCGATTGAAAATCGGGACATGGGAATCTTCCGGCAGCAGGCAATTTTTTATGCGGGCGTGTTCATCGCATCGACGGTGGTGGTCGCGTTGTATCGGTTCACCGAGGAACGATTGGGCATTCTGTGGCGCGAACAACTCACCCGTGGGCTCACCGATTCGTACCTGAAGGACCGAACCTACTACCATTTGGACTCCTCAACGGGGATCGCAAATCCAGACCAAAGAATTGCGGACGATGTGCGGGCATTCACCACCACCACGCTTTCGTTTTTATTACTGATCGTCAATGGGACTCTAACAGCAATCTCATTTTCAGGCGTTTTGTGGACGATTAGCCCGGTGCTCTTCGCGGTGGCGGTGACTTATGCGGTTTGTGGGTCGGCGATGACCATTTTTCTTGGGAAGCCGTTGATTCGTTTGAACTACGATCAACTCGACATGGAGGCGGATTTCCGGGCGGATTTGATTCATGTGAGAGAAAATTCGGAGTCCATCGCATTGGCGCACCGAGAAGGCCGCTTCAAGGCGCGTTTGGGCAAGCACCTTGATGCTCTAACCACAAATTTTCGTGGCCTCATCCGGATCAATCGAAATCTCGGCTTTTTCACGAATGGCTACAACTATTTCATTCAGATCATTCCCGCGTTGATCATCGCGCCGCTCTTCATCCAGGGGCATCGGGAGTTCGGGGTGATTACCCAGTCGACCATGGCATTCGCCACCTTGTTAGGCGCGTTCTCTTTGATCGTCACGCAGTTCCAATCGATTTCCGCATTCACTGCCGTGGTTTCTCGGTTGCATTCTCTAACTGATGCGATCGAAAAAGCTCAGGAAGCGACGACCTGCACCATCGCAGTCGAGGAATCCCCAGACGTAGTGGCTTATCGGAATGTGACCTTGCGCTCGGCGGATCAGTCGCGCTTGTTGATCGAGAATCTGAGCCTCGAAATTGCTCGCGGGTCACGCTGGCTGGTGATCGGCAAGGATGATGCCCCGAAGGTGGCTTTGTTCCGTGCCACTGCAGGGGTCTGGGAATGCGGTGGCGGCAGCATCGTCCGCCCAAGCCTCGATGAAATTCTATTTCTTCCGGAGCGGCCCTATCTGCCGCCAGGTACCTTGCGCGAGGCGTTGTTGCGCACCGGTATGGAGTGGGTCACGCCGGATTCGGAGATCATGGAGGTGCTCGGCAAACTCGGACTCGAGGATGTGGTCAGCCACGCAAATGGCTTGGACACGGATCACGACTGGGACAATTTGTTATCGATCGGCGAACAACACCTGCTTTCGGTTTCACGCATTTTCTTGGCCAAGCCCGCCTTTGTTTTTCTGGATCGCCCCGGAAGTTCACTGCCAAAAAACCAAATCTCAAGCATCCTCGACATGCTGACGGAGCAGGGGATCGGGGTGGTCGTATTGTCAAAAAATGGGGAGTCGCGCCTGCGTTATGATGCGACGATGGAAATCAAGGCGGACGGCCAGTGGGATGTCCGCTACGAACAAGCGCTGGACGAAGATAAGGAACTTCGTGACCTAAGTTGTTAGTCGGGACACCCTGCTCCAAACACTATGGCAACGGCATGAGTCCTCCCATCATCGAGCATCGGCCAGCGGGCGATTGAATCCACCACCGGCATGGCGATACCATCGACGGTTAGATTCGCTACTTTATCGGCATTTCCGTTAGGATTGGTGACTTGGATTTGATAGAGTGTTTGGCTAGATGGTGTTTTGAAATCGATGGAAAACTCAGGCCAAGAGTCTGGCACACGGGGATCAAGAACGAGGGAATCGCCATTTTCCATGCGGAGTCCGAGGATGGATTCCACCGCGACGCGGAACATCCAGCCCGCGGATCCGGTGTACCATGTCCAACCGCCACGACCGATGTGAGGTGCGGCACCATAGACATCGGCAGCCACGACGTAGGGCTCGACCTGGTAGCGCGCCACCGCATCGGGATCCCGGGAATGCCAGATTGGGCTGAGTCTTTGTAGCAATTTTGACGCTTCATCTCTGCGGCCTGCCTCTGCCATCGCACGAACCACCCAGCAGGCAGCGTGGGTGTATTGTCCGCCATTTTCGCGGACTCCTGCGACATAGCCCTTGATGTAGCCAGGGTCATGGGGGGTATTCACGAATGGTGGATGCAGCAAGCGGATGATGTCGTGATCGCGATCAATCAGCTCACGGCTCAAGGAATCTAACGATATTTGGGTGCGGTCGGCGGGTGCTGCTTTGGAAATGACTGCCCACGCTTGGGCAAGTGCGTCGATCCGGCATTCATCATCGGTGTGAGTGCCAAGGGGTGTCCCGTCGTCGTAGTAAGCGCGCCTATACCACTCTCCGTCCCACCCGGCATCGTTGATTGCGGTTAGAAGCTCGTCGCGGTATTCGCGGTAGGCATTGGCACGAGTCATTTCGCCGCGTGTTTCGCAGAGCGGAATCCAGCGGTTGAGAATCGCGAAGAGGAAAAACCCCATCCAGACACTTTCTCCGCGGCCTTCGCGTCCGATCCGGCTCATCCCGTCATTCCAGTCGCCAATCCCCATTAACGGCAGCCCGTGAGCGCCGCAGGTCAGCGACTTATCGATCGCGAGACAACAGTGTTCGAAGATGGTGGCTTGCTTCGCTAAAATCTTGGGCTTCAGATATTCCTCGTCTTCATCTTCAGAGAGCAGCGGGCCGTCGATGAAATGACGAGTTTCTTCTAACAGATGATAGTCGCCGGTGACCTGCAGGTAGTGATCGGTTAGGTATGGGAGCCAGAGTAAGTCGTCGGCAAACTTCGTTCGCATGCCTCGTCCCATCGGCTCGGGATGCCACCAGTGGGTGACATCGCCTTCGGGAAATTGTTGTGCAGCGTGCACGAGGATTTGTTTGCGCATCAGTTCAGGATGCAAGGCGGCCATTGCCCCTGAGTCCTGCAACTGGTCGCGGAATCCGTATGCACCTCCCGATTGATAGAACGCGCTTCTCCCCCAAATGCGACACGTTAGATTTTGATAGATCAGCCAACCGTTGACCATGAGATCGACCTCTGGCAAGGGAGTCCTCACATGGATATTGCCGATCCATTGCTGCCAAGTTTTGGCGACCTCTGCCTCGAGCGAATGCATGGCGTCAGCGCGTTGATAGCGATCCGCCAATGATTGGATATCCGCCTTGTCCATGACCTCGCCAAGAGCCACTACGATCTCGACCTCGGTGCCAGGTGGAAGCCTGAAGGAGATTTTACGCGCAAAACAGGCATCGTGGCCAAAGCCAGGTTGATCATTCCATGGGATATGAGAATTCAGTGCAAGCGGCGCAGCCATGTCTCCCGCGCCGAGAAATGCCGTGGTCGAGTGCATCGTTTCATCTGCCATCGTGGATGCTCCATGGAGTTTCACAAACGAGAAGATTCTGCCGCCGGCAAAGTCTCCGGCGCGTGGGTTTGTCGCGTGCTGGATGTTGTTCTCCGCAGTCCAAGCAAATGCTGCGTGATGCCGATCTGGGTTCGAGCCCATCTCCAGCGCTTGATAGGCGGCGAATGCAAGATGGCGGGGGTGGGATGAATCATTTCGAATGCTGACCGTAATCAGCTTGATTGGATCCGCCGGTGGCACGAGAAATTTTACCGATTGGGTGAGGCCCGAGTGTGAGGAAAGGAAATGCGTCATGCCGAACCCGTGGCGCACCACGAATGCAGACCGTGCGACGCAAGGACCCGGTAGAGGAGACCACACCTCTCCCGATTCATCATCCATTAGATAGAGCGCCTCACCGTGAGGGTCACGGATTGGATCGTTTGACCATGGGCTCAGGCGGTTGGCTTGGCTGTTGCGCGCCCAAGTGTAGCCAGCGCCGCGATCGGTTACCATGCAGCCGAAGTTCGGGTTTGCGAGGACATTGACCCATGGCATTGGAGGGAGGTGGAGTCGGCCATTTTCGAGAGCCATCGGGATCACGTACTCGCGACCATCCGGCGAAAATCCGCCATGACCGTTGAAGTGTTGTAGCGTCTCCTGAAGGTTTGGTGAAGAATCGGGTGCTTGCTTAGTGGCAGGCGGTAGTTCATTAGATTCTGTTAGAATTTCCCGAGTGATTTCAGAGCCTACGACAAGTTGCGCCGATGCGAGCCACCACGATCGTTCTTCATCGGTGAAGGTGGCGGGGTCGGTGAGGGTGATTCCATCGGGTAACTCGGAACCTTGTGCTTCATCCATGATGAAACCTTTGATTTTGAGGCCGAGTGCTTTCCAGAATGGCAGGGCTGCCAAAATGTCTTGGGTGCCAGGGCTGGTTCGACCTGCGCTGGCTACCACGCGGATCTCATCCCATGCGAGTGGGAACCGATGGACGACATCCGATCCCTCCAGCGTCTTGGGTACCTCGGAATTGCGTTTTCCAATTCGCATTTGGACGGCGAGCGCTTCGTATCGGGCGGCAGTCTCTGTGGGTAAGCCAAGCAAATCCATCCGTGCTACCTCGGCTGTTTTTGCAACGTCTAGCAGATGGTTTGCATCGATCGCGCTCGCAATTCCTTGAAGGATTTCGGTCACGGAAGCCTCATCCTCGGCGGCTGCGGTGAGGAGCCAGACGTGTTGTGACTCGTGAGGACCTAATGAAATATGAGTTCTCCACGCCATGATTGGATCGAGAACATTTCCCGTCTCGCCCGACAGTGGCTCATTAGAATCCATGGCGGCGGGTTCGAGCCGTGTGCGGCCACGACCGAGGAAAGTAGCGCGGTTGGTTTCCCATGATCGGATTTTTCCTGGGGTGATCAATTTCTGTGCCATCCACGGCCAGTGCTCGTTGAGTCCGCGCGGGCGACGGCGTGCGAGCAGCATGGAGGCATCTTGTGAGGTGGAAGTCTGAACGAACAACTTTGAAAATGCTGGGTGCCCTGCATCGCCGAGCGGATGATTCAAACTGATCTCAGCGTAGGTGGTAAGCTCGATCTCGCGCGTGTGAGCTGCATGATTGGTGAGTGTGATTTTACGGAGCTCGATGTTGAGGGTTGGATGGATCCCTGCATCAAGAGTCGTGCTGAGTTGAGTGGGATTGCGTTCAGTGCCTTCGCGCAAATAGATCATCGGGCCACAGGATTCCTGCGCGGTTTCCGAGAATCGGGTCAATGCGACCCAATCGAAAAACAAGCCACCTTGGCCACTTGGGAGGAGGAGGCTGCGGAGGGTTCCATTGCTGAGAATTCGCGAGCGGTTAGAGCAGGGGATCATGGGTTGGACGGGCCGAGGGTGAGGGTTGCGGTGACGGGAAGCGACTGAATCGAAATCGATTTTCCATCGGTGCCGATTTCTAATGGTTTTCCATCATCGGCGCTGGCGGTGATGATTTGCATTCCAATTGGCATCGGTGGCGCGACGGATAAGCCACCGTGGGGCAGTGAAATCCGTGGACTGATCGCGATGGAAATCCGACTTGAATCGGGCGCGCGGATGGCGAAATCCAATGGCCCGTACCGCGTGAGCAGGCCGGTGACTTCGAAGCCGTTTTCGTTAGCGATCCATGCCCATGGCAGGCCAGACGCAAGTACCATCTGGCTTGATGCTTCGCGCTCACTTGCTACCATCGACGTAAGTGCGAGCATGTATTCGGCTGCGATCCACGTGTGTGGAACATCGCCTAAGTGGCCCGGTGCTTGTGGGTCACGCCACGAGATTTCCGGCCATTGGTTCCATTCGATGGGTCGGCGGTCGGATAGGAAAAAATCGAGCAACTCGTGGGCTTCGTCGCGCATGCCAACTCGGACCAATGCACCGATGATACGAATCTCGTAGGCTGTGTACTTGAACCATGGAATTTCATCGCGGTGCTTGCGGCGGAAATCCGTGAGGTAGGTTTCTAACATCTGATAGAGCGGCTCGGCGGGAAGATCGTCTGCGAAATCGAGCTGGCCGATGGCATTTGCGGTAGCGGTTGGGTCGAAATCTGCCCATTCCATCGAGCCGGGAATGTAGTTCAACTTGTGGTCGGCGATGACGTGGCGGATCGATTTTAAAACGTCTTGTAGGAAATCCCGAGCGTCGGTCCGCCAGAGTCGAGCGTCCTCATGATGGCCGAGGGCATCGGCAAGTTCGGCGGCGGCTTCCAAGCCACGGACACCCCAGAAGTCGTCCCAATACGAGTGAACCGGATGGGCGAGGTAGCCCTCATGGCTCGCCGATTCTGGCAGGAGTCCATAGCACGCCGATCGAGCAGGCTCGCGGTAACTCGGGGTCATCCGTTGCGCCCGCAGATGATTGAGGTAGGTGACGGCCGATCGAACCGATTTCCAAAGTGACGAGGCGAATTCGATGTCGCCATCGTTGCGCAGATTTTCGCAGATTCCCCAGAGAAATTGGCCATGGCTGTCGTGTTCGACGAGCCAGTCGACTCCGGTGCGATCGACCACACATGGGACGAATCCATCGTCGCGCTGGAATTCGGCGTACCATGTTAGAAAATCTCGCAGCACGTGGGGTTGGCCCGCCTTCGCCATGGCGGCGCCCATGATCACGCTGTCGCGGATCCATGACCGTGTGTAGCGGCGGGGACCAGGCTGGATCGCTGGGCCGTCGCGGTTGATGAGAATGTGACTCGCCGCACTGCGAAAGCTGGCGATTGCATCACGCGCGATTGCTGGAACCTTCCAATCTGGCAAAGCGAGTGTGGACTGCCAACAAGCCACGGCGTTGGCAAGGTTGTTAGGCAATGGCTCTGCGGCCTCATCGAAAAATGGCACGGTGAGCGTGACCTCAAATGCACCGCCGCCGGGTGGTACCGACCATGCCATCGCGGCGGATGCGAGGCCAGATGGGTCGGTGATTTGGGCGCGTGGAGGCAGTTGTCCACGAGCGAGAAATCCCACCACGCCGTTCTCTTCGAAGGCAGCAGCACCCCATGCATCGGCGGGGTGGTTTGATCTAACAGATTTGTGATCCACCCTCATGTCATCGGCGGTGCAGGTGATCGATTGAATCGGGCTGATGCCGCCGAGTTTGCCAAATTTCTGCCACGGAGGATTGACTTGGAATGGGCGGACCGCCACTGCGAGGCGCAAGGCGTCGGGGGTTCGATTTTCGATCCGGTAATTCACTCGCAGAGCCAGCGATTTGCCCGTGCCATCGACCCAGGGCTGAATGGTGAGTCTCGCATGATCTGTTTCCCATGTGATGGATGGAAATGGAGCGCCGTCGGCTGGAAGGTGACGGGTGATTTTCGCATCTGCCCAACTGATCATGAGAGATTTTGTTAGAAGAACAGGTTCTAACGAAAAACCCGCCTCATCGACCTCCACCATTCCCTCCTCATTAAGCAGGCCACGACGCGTGCCTTCTGGGGCTCCGATCGGAGTCCAGTAGGATTGCTCGCGGTGCCAGTACCGGGGAAACCAACCACGCGGGAAGTCAGCGGCCACCGAGTGGATGAATTCATCGGGTGTGCTTGAAAAGGCATCGGGTCGCATGGTGATCGAGCCGATGCACGCGCACGCGTTGTTTGCAAATTTGAAGCGGAGGAAGCGAGCTTCCGCCCCCGGGGTGGGGATATGGCTGCGGCTGCCAGAAGCGTGGGTGGCTCGGTGCAGGGTGGTCCACGTCGTGCCATCGGCCGATTGCTCAAGATCGTAGGCGCGTGATGCGACAGGCGACGGCCAGTCGATCACCAGACCGCCAAAACGGAGGGTGCCACCGAAGTCCACCGACCACCATGGCGCGAGGTCATTTGGCGCAGCTTGCCATCCGCCGGAGGGTGATGACTCTATAACCGATTCAGGCGGATGATTCGAGATTTGGCTCGATGCCATGGCGGAGCGCTTCAAATGAAGCGTGGGATCTTCTAATGATAAGTTAGAAAACGAGACGCGGCCTTTTCCGCCTAGGCCGGCAACGATGACCAGTTCGACTGCGCCGACGGCTGCGGGTGCGCCACCACCGGCTGGGCCCCACGCGAAGGGGAGGTCGCGCTCACGGACCTTGAGTTGCGTCCAATCCGTTGGCATCTGAAAATGTTCGCGTAGGTAACGCCATGCGTTTGATCCGCTGGGGTCGATGAGTTTGAATTCAAAATGATTCGGCGGGCCATCACCGCGGATGGAAAAGATCAGATCGAAGATCTCCGTTAGATTAAATTCGATTTCCTTGCGTACGACGATGAATCCGGCACCTCCGCGAAAATCATAGTCGAGCTGCAGTCCAATTTTTCCATCGGGGCCCGTTGCGCGGGTAAGCGTGCCAACGGCTAAGCCTGAGGGGATCACGCGCCAGGCGGTGGGATCGTTGAAGCAATCGGCAAGGGATGTGGATGGCATAGTTCGCTAAGTCTCAAACAAATCTAGCCGATCCGCTCGTCCATGCCAGAGCGGATTTTTACGATTTTACTCCGCAGAAGTTTGCTTCGGATGGTGGCGCCTCGATGAACCCGCCGGATGCATGAGTTTTTCGCGGCGTTCGCGCACCAATCGGACGACGAGAGCGGTCCACCCCGTTTGGTGCGAGGCACCGAGTCCCTCGCCGGTCTCCGCATGGAAATACTCGTAGAACAGCAAGAGGTCTTGCCAGTGGCTGACGTTGCCGTAGCGCTCTGCTCCACCGAAACAGGGTCGGTGACCTTCGGCATCCGGCAGGAAAAGTGAAATCAAGCGGTCGCACAGGTCGATGGCGACCTCACGAAGCGTCGCAAGGTGGCCTGATCCCGTGGGGTACTCGATCTTGAAGGTGTCGCCATAAAAATAGTCATAGCGTTCGAGCGCTTCGATGATCAGGAAATTGATCGGGAACCAGATCGGGCCGCGCCAATTCGAATTGCCTCCGAACATGTCGGTGGTGGCCTCGCCGGGGGTGTAAGGGACCTCGTGGCGTTGGTGCGCGTGCTCGAAAACAAAGGGTTTTTCGCCGTGCGCCTTGCTCAGCGAGCGAATGCCGAAGTTCGATAGAAATTCGTTAGGGTCGAGCATGTAGGTGAGACACTTGCGAAGACGTGCTTCGGAAGGGATGGCTAACAGACAGCGGCCAGGGTTTTTATTTCCCGTGACGCGACGCACGGTGATGTATTTTAGGAGGTCGGGTCGATTGGTTAGAAACCAGTCCATGCGCCTGCGGAAGCTCGGGAGCGCATCGATCGTCTTTTGCTTGAGAACCGTGACGGCGCACATCGGCAAGAGTCCCACGAGCGAGCGGATGCGGAGCGGGATCGGATCCTTGTGGTTGATGATGAGCTGGTCGTAGTAGAAGCCGTCGTCCTTGTCCCAGAGGCCCGTGCCGCCGAGTGAATTGATGGCATCGGAGATGTTGACGAAGTGCTCGAAGAATTTTGATGCGATATCTTCATAGACCGGTTTTTCTAATGCCAATTCTAACGAGATGGCGAGCATGGTGAGGCAGAATGAGGCCATCCATGCCGTGCCGTCCGCTTGGTTGAGTCGGCCGCCGCCAGGGAGTGCATGCGAGCGGTCGAAGACACCGATGTTGTCGAGTCCGAGGAAGCCGCCACCGAACACATGGCGCCCCTCGACATCCTTGCGGTTGACCCACCAGGTGAAGTTGAGCAGGAGTTTTTGAAAGGCGCGTTCGAGGAATAACAAATCGCGGTTGCCCTTTTGATCGGAGATTTTATAGACGCGCCAAACTGCCCACGCATGGACTGGCGGATTCACATCGGAAAAGTTCCACTCGTAGGCGGGCAGTTGCCCATTGGGGTGCATGTACCACTCGCGGAGGAGGAGGAGGAGTTGGTTCTTGGTGAAATCCGGATCAACTGCGGAGAACGGGATCATGTGGAATGCCGTGTCCCACGCAGCGAACCACGGATATTCCCACTTGTCCGGCATCGACAGGATATCACGGGCGAAGAAATTTTGCCAATCGGCATTGCGGCCCTTGAGGCGTGCTTCGGAGGGTTCACCCTTGCAGTCGCCCTTCAACCAGTCGTCCACGACATAGTAGAAAAACTGCTTGGTCCAGAGCAGACCAGCGTAGCCTTGGCGGCAGATCATGCGCTCGTCTGCGGAAATTCCGGGGGTGATGACTTCATCGTAAAAGGCATCGCACTCCTCGATGCGGCGGGCGAAGGTTTCGTCGAACTCTTCGAAGTTGGGAAATCCATTCGATTCCGTGCACGCATGCAATCGGCAGCGCACGGTGATTGATTTACCGGCCGGGATGATGAAGGACAGGTGCGCCGCAGCCTTGGTGCCAGAAGGGGTGGGGGAGATCGCTTTTTGATCGCCGTGGATCAGGTGTCGGTGAAAGGCATCCTTGACATAGGGTGACCGATTTTCGGTACCGAACACGCTGTGGTGGTTGGTCTCATTTTCGGTGAAGAGCCATGGCACGCGTTTCACAAAATCGGGGGAGTCGACGAGAAATCGAAATTCTCCGAGCGATTCGTGGCGCGCGTTGAGTGCGTGGCCATCGCCGACGATCTCGGGTTTGGTCAGCGGGGTTTCCCGGTTGTTTTCCCAGCTCCACGTGTTGCGGAACCACAGCGTGGGAAGCACATGAATTGGTGCGGCAATCGGGCCGTGGTTGGTGATGGTGAGCCGCCAGAGGATGTCCTCTGGGCTGCGTTTGGCGACCTCTTGCAGCACGTCAAAGTAGCGGCCCTCTTCAAAGATCCCCATGTCCGCCAGTTCCAACTCGGGTCCAGTGCGGCCAAGGTCCTGGTTTTTCTCACGGATCGCGGTGTAGGGGAAGGCGGCGTGAGGGTACTTGTAGAGCGCTTTGGTGTACGAGTGGGTCGGGCTGGAATCGAGGTAGTAGTAGCATTCCTTGACGTCCTCCCCGTGGTTTCCTTCGTTGCCACCAAGACCGAAGAGACGTTCCTTGAGGATCGTGTCGTTCCCATTCCAAAGAGCGGGCGCGAAACACATGCGGCACTGGCGGTCGGTCCATCCTTGCAATCCATCCTCGCCCCAACGGTAGGCGCGGCGGCGGGAGTGGTCGTGTGGGAAACTTGCCCAACTGTTGCCGTGGTCCGAGTAGTCTTCGCGCACGGTGCCCCACTGGCGCTCGCTCAGGAACGGCCCCCATCGCCTCCACTTTTTCACCCCAGCCTTATCGTCGGCCAGTCGTTCCTTTTCCGAATGCATCTTTCTCCGGTTATAGCAGAAGTCGTGCTGATCTGCCAGCGAACAAGCAAATGTGTGAAAAATTGCAGGAAATTGATGGTTTCAAACCGACCGAAAAACGCGTTTCCGCAATCTCCAACACTTGGGTGCATCGTTGCGACGCCGCTTGGGTTTTCCGATTCTTCGGTCGTGAGCATCAGGATCATTCTGCCTCGATTGATGAGTTGGCCGTGGACACTTCCGAGTGATTGGCGAGGATTTGGAAGTCGCCTCGTGCGCTAGCCGGTTTTTGGCAAGGCAATGCAAAAATAAGGTTTGCCAAGGAGGACGCAGATGCTAAGACAAATGCCGTTCGCGTAGCAGTTTTGAGAAATCAATGGCTTACGACGGTCGGAATCCACTGGTTCCTCCACATGCCTCGGTAGCTCAGTCGGTAGAGCAGTTGACTCTTAATCAATTGGTCCTTGGTTCGAATCCAAGCCGGGGTACCAGCTGTAATTTGCCTCTCCCTCAATGGGGCATGAAGGCAAATTTGCTCCTGGTCGACACCATTTCCAGCGTCATGAACGGGGCTGATGACAATCGGCGGAAGTGACTTTGCAACTTCAACGAGGTCAGCCGGTGGGAAATCAAGAAATCGGTGAGTCGCGCGAAACAAGCGAGACCCTTCCCACTTCATGCTTGCTCTGCCATCCATGATCTCCTAACCACCTCTAGCACATCACCACCATGGCTTCGTTTGACCACGTCATGGCCGGACTTCGGAGTCCACCTCATTCTTGAAAGTGAGAATTTCAAGTGCCAAAAAATGCTAACCGTTTGCATCATGAAAGACTTGTTAAGATTTGTAGATTTACACCATCGGTTCAGATCAATTCGTCATTTTTTGGCGGGATCAGGCTGTCTTGCATGCTTGTTTTTGATGCTTGGATCCGCGACGGCATCAGATGAACCCGTGTTGGAACCCCTGACGATGAAGGCGGTGATTGCCCTGGCGTTGCAGAATAACGGCGACATTAAGGTGAACGGTTTAAGCAAGATCATTGAGAATGAAAAAATCAAGGCGGCAAAACTCGCCTTCGATTTGCAGCTGAATGGCAGCTACAATTATCAGTCGATTGATTCGCCGCAGAATGCGCAGGATTACGTGGCGACCGGTGGAGGAGCTGCCTCGCTGACGAATCTAGCCCAGCCAATTCTCACCCAACCCCAAATCTTCGAGCAGCGCAACCATACCGCGAAGGTAGCGCTCACCCAAAAACTCGTAACCGGCACGACGCTGGAATTCGGCACGACGTCGCGCGTGTTGGACAATACCTTGAATCGCCGACTCCCGCCGTCCATGTTCAGTCCGGAGTGGGAAACATTTACCGGGCTGACGGTGACGCAGCCTCTCTTGCGCGACTTTGGAATAGCCGCCAACACCGCTGAAATTCGCATTGCCAAGTCAAACGCCAAGATGGCCGATTTCGAGTGGCAATCGCGAACGGCGCAAGTGGTTTCTGCGGTGATGAAAGCGTATTACGATGTGGTTTTCACTCTGGAAAATACCAAAGTGCAGCAGGATTCCATCGGGCTGGCGCAGAAGTTGATGGATGACACGATGGCACGCAGCAAGGAAGGACTGGCGGCGACCAATGATGTGTCGGTGGCGGAGGCTGGCGTCTATCAGCGCAAGGAAGATGCTTTGACTGCGGAGATGCAGTACGTTGAGCGCCAAAGTGCCCTTCAACTGCTATTTAAGACCTCCAGCGCAGTCATTGCCCAAGGTTCGCGGATTCAGCCGGTCGATCGACTGAGCTCAGTAGTGCCTGAGACCCGCCGGGCCGAGTTGATGGCAACAGCGATGGAACGACGCTATGAAATTCTGCAGGCGGACGAATCGATTGCGATTAAATCCGCACAGGTAGATTACGCAACCAGTCAGTCGCGACCTCGCCTCGATCTGGTGTCGAGTGGTGGCTTCCATGGCCTCTCAGGCGCGGCTGGGCGAAGCTACGACCGAGCGGCGAACGGCCAAGGCCCGGAGTGGACGGCCGGCGTACAGTTTTCAATGCCACTGGACTGGGATCACCTGCAGTCCACGCGCCGCGCCGCAGAGGAAGGTCGCACGCAGGCTCATGTACAGCGGGGGGACACGAAATTGCGCGTGGCGCTGGAGGTGGACACCGTTCTCAGTCGGTTGCGTACGGATGAGCAACGTCTTGTTGCCTCGAGGAAGAGCCGCGAGGCTGCGGCGCTATCCGCCGATGGAGGCTTGAAGCGTTTCATCGAGGGAGTCACCACCAGTTTTGAAGTGCTGCAGCTGCAGAAGGATTTTGCTCGTGCGCGGAGTCGCGAGTACGCTGCGCTGGCGGATTTGAACAAGGACGTGGTGGATCTGCAATTGGTCACGGGAACCCTGCTGGATCAACAGGGTGTGATCATGCTCGGGAATGAGGCCAAGTTACAGAAGTTTCCTCATGAGCAGACGGTGAAAATTGGGCAGGACCGTGATTCTAAGGATGGGGAGGCCGAAGTTGAACCTGTTGCCCCAGCGCCCTCACCGCTGAAGCGTAGGTCCATGAGTGTATTCAAACGGAACTAACATGAACTTATCTCATTCCCGAATCGCGACGTGTTCCTTGTTTTTCAGCATGTTTCTGGCGAACCTCACTGGGGCCGAGTTGCCTGTTGATCATGAAGGGGTGGCGAAGCCTTTCAATGTGGTGACGATCAGCTCCTCGTTGCGTGATCGAATCACCAAAATCGCCGTTGAGGAAGGGGATCGCATCACGCAGGGCCAAGTCTTAGTGAGCTTGGAGTCGGAAAAGGAAAAGCTGTCTGCGGATCGGCTCGTGCAGATGGTCGCCAAAGCCCAGTTCGACTTCAATGCGTCCAAGCGATTGTTCGAGCAGAACGTATCCAGCAAGGACGATATGCTGCTCAAGGAGGTCGATCTGAAGCGATTGCAGGCCGAGTTGAATATTGCCAAATCTGAGGTGGCGCAGCGAGAGTTGTTAGCACCTCTAACAGGAGTTGTGGTGCACCGCTATCACGAACCTGGTGAGGCGGTCAACGAGGCCGAGCCCGTCCTGCAAGTCATGGATTCCGATCGATTGCTCCTCCTGTTCTATTTGGAGGCGCCTCTGCTTTCGGCGGTCAAGCTTGGTGATTCCGTCAACGTAACTTTTCCTGAGATCACGCCCGAAGTGCAGCGCACATCGAAGATTAACTTCATCGACCCCGAGGTGGATGCCCGCAGCGGGATGTTCCGGGTGCGGTTGCTGATGGACAATGGGGACCACGCGGTGCGTCCCGGGATGAAGGTGCGTGGGGCTTTTGCCAAAGTGAGATGATTTTTTTCTGATCGAATGCCAACTGACACCCACTCCGAGTTCGAGGCCTTGGCTGCATTTGCAGGTGAGCCGGGGCAATTTTGGCCGCGCTTGCGTGCTTATGCTCAGGAATTGTTTCAAGCGGAGGGCTCCTGTCTTTTGGTTCAAGCCGAAGGCGAAGGCGTGCGGGTCTTGGCACAAAGTTCGACCCGTGCCGGACAATCGGTTGTTCAAAGCGGACTGTTGTCTGAGTTGGGAAATATGTCTGACGGGGCGCTCCACGCATGGTCTGCGGACCTGTGGGTGGTGAGTCTGCCGACAGGCGCCGGTTCGCAGCTATGGCTCGTGCTGCTTGACGTGGCGGATGAGGAATCCCGGGCGGCTTTACGCGAAGTCAAAATGCTCGCGGAGTCCTATCAATCTCGGCGGCGTGAGCAGCGCACGGGAGAGCAGGTGATCGGATTGAGTGAGGCGTTAGATTTAGGGATCGCATTGGGAGAGAGCGAGAATTTTTCAGAGGCCGCGTTGCGGTTGTGCCACCGAGTGGCTGCGTTGCTGGGTGCCGCGCGGGTGTCACTGGGCTGGGTAGAAGATGATATTCTCCGGTTGCGGGCGACAAGTCACGGCGGTCGGATTCATGAATCCACGCAGGAGGCCGAGGCACTGGTGCGGGTGATGGGGGAAGCGGCGGATCAAAACAACGAGGCAGCGCACCCCGCGATTACGGGCAGCCAGGCGATCACCCGCGAGCATCAAGCTTTCAGTCGCGATCATCAGGGCGCAGTCGTCCTGTCCATCCCGATTCGCGACGCGATCAAGCGCGAACCGCTGGGGGTTTTATTGCTGGAGCGCGCCGTGGAGGATGGCGGTTGGCGTGAGGCAGAATTGGAATGCCTGCGTCTATCCACTGACTTGATCGCGTCCCGCTTATCGAGTTTGCATGAAACCTCAGGGTGGTGGGGTCGGCGCTTATGGAGGGGGGGGCGTCGCCGGTTGT
>JAPJNB010000168.1 GCA_026461385.1 Akkermansiaceae bacterium | reverse complement strand
TGGGTGAAATAAAATGCGATTTCTCTAAAATCGCTGTGTAGCCAACGATTTCCTTTGTTTGAATTCGTAAGACGTTCTTGTGGCCAGCCGTTTTGCAATGTCATCATGTCCACATTTCGGTTTTGGCCACCAAGCGGATTGAATGGAGCAAGCGCATTTGCCCCCGTTGCAAATGAGAGTGCTGGCAAAGCCTCGGCTAACATTTTGGTGCGAACGTTGTCTTCGTTTGCTGCGGCACTTCCTTGGCGGGCATCGTAGAGCCGGCTGTCAGAAAACCGCTTGAAGAACGAATCGGCCTGCAAATCAGCCTTGGTTAGCTTGTCGGTATCGATGGGCTTCCGTCGCTGTTTGATAGGTGCACCGGATCGTGGATCGTAGCCGATGGTCTTGTCCCAAATCGAATTAAAGTCCCAGCCGCCATGGCTATCCCAAGTGGCCAATTTAATCAGCAGGCTGCCTTTTTCCATCTCCTGCTTGGCCCACGAGAGTAGACCCTGATTCGCATCGAGGCTTGGTACTAGGCCGGTGAGGTTATTCTGCAACACGTCTTCGCCACTGGAATAGAAGTTGATCGCATTTCCAATATTTCCAAAACGGCCGCGCCATGTCAGCTTATGCCGTCGCCCATCGCCCGGATCAAAGAGTGTATACCATTCGGTACTCCAGAGGCGGGTATCGTAATCCTTCCAGTCAGGATGACGCATGCTATCGCGCATGATTTGATTGCTTTCCAAGCTCGCGTCAAAAGCCTCCATCGCGATGGCGGCATCAACCATGTAGTATTTGTTTACACTCATCGAATGGTCTTTAATCGCACTTGTGGTCAGCATGTTACCCAAGCTGTGACCTGTGATGTATTTTTCGCCCGCCAAGCTATTCACGGCAGTGGCCAAATGAGACGAGGTTAGGAACGCATTTTTGACGTTCTCATAATAGTCTGCTGTCGCGCCTCCAAAGGCTGGTACCCAGTCATACAGCTTACCCTGATCGCCGCGCCACGTTACTGCAACGTATTTTGCCTTAGAACCAAGTTGATGCAATCGCTTGAATGTTTCTGCGTTCCAACCTCGAGCCTGTTGCTCGCGTACACTGTAGCCATGAACCAAAATGAAGTTCTTCCCATTAGTCAAATCGTCGGGATAATTTTCCGGAGGACCTACATTAGTTGGGCGTACTACGCTGCCACCCACGCCTTGCACGGCCCGCAAGTTGATCCAACGATACATTTTTTCCACACTGTCGGTTTTGATGAAGAACTTTACCTCGGTCAGCTTCTGGCCATCCTTGCTGACCTCAAGGATGAGCGGCGTGGTAGCGGCTTTGCTGACCTCAAAGAGGAGCACGCCTTTTCCATCGTCTTTGATCTTATTGAGGAATGCAGTGCTTAGCACGACACCCGCACTGGTGATTTTAGTCACCGATGCATCCTTGGCCGGTTGGTTGAAGTTCAGGCCGTAGCCTGTGGTGGCATCGTCAGTGCAAAAGTCGTCGGCTTGGTCGGGTGTCAAATCAGTGTAAATAAAGCCCAGGCCATTTTCTTGATGCTTGAGCTTGTATTGAATCGAGCCGCTCGGCGGCAGCACTTCAATCATTTGTTTGAGGTCAAGGAACAGGGGAAATAGGTCCGTTAAATCGCAACGCCCATTAACCTTGGTGTCCTTGTGATTCGGATCGCGACCATTCCACGCAAACCAACCGGCCAAGGCGCCGGGTACGTCACTATCACCGCTCGCGATATCACCATTATCCGAATCGTCATTGATCCACCAGCGCAGCGGCATTTGTTCGGTGACGTTGCCTCGATCCTTGCCGCCCGCTAAATCAATCGTCTCATCGCGGTTGAAATTTGAGATTATATCTGCAGGTACAAGAACTGATGAGACATACTTCACAGTCTGAGAGCTGTGCCACCTTCCACCTCTGGCGAATACTGATTCAAGTGGTGTAAACACATACATTTTCGGTGCTTCTCGCGGCTTCTCTCCCGGCGTCCGCGGTGCCATGTCTGAAGTCGTCCATTTGGGTTCGTACCACACCGAAAGATTGCGACTGACCGTGCTGCTTATTCTGCTTTTCGATGTTGGGAAATAGGTTCGAGATGCGTAGATCGGGGTCGGCTCAGTGATGTAGGGAATATTTGATCCACTCAGCGAGAGATGCTGCCCTCTGATCAGCTTGGTGCGCCCAGATGGGCTGTCATAGAATTCTACATCATCGGAGTGCCAGATTCCTTCCTGCTGCGGAAACCAATCAAGTCCGAAACCCAAGTACTCGAATATGCGGTTCTCATGTCCCATTCCCAGCTCTCCCATCTCGAGTGTTGCTTTCAACATCATTTGTCGCCTCTCAGGTCCAGGTTTCTTTGGAAGGAAAATCATAGCGCTGGGCTCAGGCACAAGCTTTTTCGGGAGAAAGAGCCCAACGCTGGGTTCGGTTTGATTCTCGGGCGGTTCATTTGCATCTGGGTACCACACCTTTGCGTTCGCGTAAATAGCGGCAACGGCCATGGGATGCCCGAGCGTGCGGACCGTCGTGGTCCGAGATCTCGGATTAGCGATCGAGTAGCCGCCTTGGATAGTGATCCACATGAAGAAATTGCTACCATTTAAGGTCTCAGGTGCGCTAATTTCCTGAACATGGCCGAATGGATAGCTCCCATCCCCAGTGCCATTTAACACGCGCAGCGGGTGTGGCGGACGAATCACGCTTTTTTGTGCCAAACCAGTTGAGCACAGCGCAAGGACCGCCAGAACAATGGAAAGTAAAGTCTTCATAGGATTCCGTACATGTCTTAGCGGGGGAAACGGAGTTGGGTCGCATCCCCTTCTAAGGCCTCGGCTTGGCTGGCGAGGTAGTCTGCGGTGTATCGATTTTCAGCGGTTTGGTCGCCGGCTTTCCCGGCTTCACCCATAAGAAGGATCGCGCGTGAATCGAGAGCCAGTTCCCAGTAAAGGGCTGGTCGGGTGCCGAAACAGCGGCGAATCATTCTCGCATTTTCAAGCACAGCGGGCTTGTCGCCTTTATTTCTAGCAGCAAGGGCCCTCCAATAGTACGCGTTGGCGGTGACACGATTGACGGGAGATACGGGAATGGCTTTTTCAAAATAAAGAATGCCTTTTTTAACATCGCCTCGTCTTACAAGAATTTCACCGTAGGTGGTGGCGATCTGCGCCAAGCCTTGTGCTGGGGTGGTAGCCCGTTGAAGGAGTGCATCAGCTAGCATATCCGTCTCGCTCGATTTATCCGCATCCTCGTAGGACTGAAGGACCAAGGAAAGATACTCCCAGAATTTCACATCCTGTGTCCAAAGCCACTCTCTTTTAGCCGTCGGAAAGCTGTCCCAATACTCGTGAATGCCTTCTCCCAAGAACAGATCATAGTATTGCCGTCGGGTGAGATGAATGAGGATTTGAAGAGCTTCACTTGGTTCACTTGCCTTCTCAAACGAGTTCTTGGCGGATTTAACGGCTGCCGCCGCAACCACTTCCTTGATGGTTTTGAAAGGTTCACCCGCAAGGGCAAGTTGGCGCGCGGCATCTAACAGCAGTCGGCAATCGGTCATTCGGGAGAGAACCTTCTCCAGCCTAGCCTTGGTTTTCGTGATATCCGGCTCTTTACCGCTTTTCTTAGTTTCTTCTAACCACTGAAGGATGCCCTGAAGTTGAAAACGGGGAGGCGTGTCGTATTGCTCTGCAACCATCAGATAGAACTTCGCGGAAGATTCATGATTTCCGAGCACGGTTTCCATCCGTGCTAGAGCCCAAACATCGGTCCTCCACTGAGTTGTTCCTCGATCAATGCCTTTGATCTGCTCCTGAAGAAGATCCCGCGCCACATCGTGTCGCCCGGCAAGCATGGCCCCCAGCGCGGCAGAATGTATTGCTCTGGAATTTGCCTCGGGGGACGCGCGGGTCTTGATGTCATGAAGCACGCGTTGAAGTGGTTTCTTATCCACGTTCGAGCGCAAGCTATACAGCGCATAAGTTTTCACCAGTCCGACCACTTCTTTGGAGGAAACCCATTTCTGCTTCAGGAGGTTTGCGGCTGATGTTGCAACGATGGAGGCATCGGGTTCTGTAATTTTCGCCTCGGCGAGAAGCATTTTCGACAACTCGATTCTAAAAATGGGGTTGTAGTCATTGTCCTTTTTAGAAGCCCACTTGGAGGCGATTTCTTTCCATGCGGGGTCTGACCATTTGCGCAGGGAGCCGACGATCACGATAATCGCACGACCTGTGACGGACTTGTGCCCATTGCGGACTAGGCTATCAAAAAGCTCGGGATCATGGGCACGCTTGCCACGGCGTTGCCGCGCTTCATGATAGAGTGCCCAAGAGTGGATTGTCTTTGCCTGAAAGCGTCCCATTTGCAGGCTTTCTCTTGCGTAGCGCTCGGCATTCTCAAACTCGTTCTTTGACAGCGCAATTTGGGCTAGTCCCTGTCTCGCGCGACTTGCGCCGTTTGGAGCCAAGCCGACTGCGTTGCGGAAAAACTCGTCCGCTGTATCTGGGTAGCCTTCGTGGAGGAACAGCTTGCCAAGCCGCGTCAGAATCGTGGTGGGCCGGGCAGGACGGGGACCAATAAGTATGCCATCCGCGTGCGCGAGCTCTTCCTCAGACGCATTCTCCAATTTTTGAAGGGTCGCATGATCGGCACCAATCAATTTCACGGATTCCAGTGCTTTGGAATAAGCCCGTTCGGTCTGCACCGCCTTCAACAGCGAGAAGATCTCTCCGTGCGCCGCACTGAACCAAGATGGATGGGGCTGCATCCGCAATTTTTCCTTCGCCTTCGCATAAATCTCAGCCGCTTCCGTATAGCGACCAAGCCTCGACTCCGAGTCAGCCGCAAGAAGCAGGATTTTGCCAAGCCGTCCAGTATCAGCTTCGCCAACCGCGAGGGTATTCAATATACCCAAACCGGAAGCGTTGTCCTTGGATCTCAACATTTCGTTGGCCTCACGAAGGGATTTCGAGAAATCGCTCCGAGGAGAAGGGATCGAGGATGTTTTCTTGTTTTTTCTGCGGGACTTGGGGGGCATTGCGAAGTTTAGGGGGGAAATGAGTCCCCGCCACGATCATCATCGGGCGGGGATGTTAGCAAACCGGCGGGTACCCCAGCGAATGTGTTGCCACGGGGGAAATGGCCCGATTGCCTGTATTCGAGATCCGCACCGGAAGTGAGCGGTCACGGATGGATGCAATGGCGTCCCTCACGGAGTCGAATCTAGCCCGCTGCATGAAGCGAGTGAATGACTCCGAATAAACTACGCCATCGACAGGCAACAAACGAATGCAACCGCGAGTGAGGCGTTTTGCTTTCGTTCCA
>JAPJNB010000167.1 GCA_026461385.1 Akkermansiaceae bacterium | reverse complement strand
GATTCGCTCGGTGGCAATCTTCTTGGCTCGGTCGTGCAAGCCCTCGATGAATGCACAAGCTGTCAGGAATCGTCCGAGCTTTTCCGGGTCGGCGAGCACCACGTCGAAATCGAAGCCGGACTCCGTGACCGTCAGTGTTTCACCGACCATCGCGAGCCGTGCCGGACAGGTATCCGCCTTGGCGCACCAAGCGCAGTATTCGCATGGGTTCGGCTTCTTCGCCGGATCGTTGAATGATTTGACGACCTGATCGACGATGTCGTGCGCCTCCTCGTAAGTGAACTTGATCGTCTCGATTTCCCGCTGGTCGCAGAACAACAAGTGCGCCGTCCACTCGCCGGCAAAATGCGCACCCATCAGGCCGAGGGAGTATGCTGCCATTTGCTCGCGGTAGTTTCGGCGCGCCCCGGTCTTCAGGTCGAAGTGGGTGAGCCTGCTCGGCACGATGGCATCCGCCGTGCCGGTTAGATTGAGTATCTTCACCCGGCAGTCGTCCTCCCGGGCAAGCACTCGCTCGCGGCCGGAGATCGCCCGGACCATCGAGACTGACCACGCAACAGCGGCGATCTCGTCGGCCGTCAGCTTGTTGGCGATCACGAGGCGTTCTTCGAGACCGAGCAGCTCGGCGCGGAACGCGGTATCAAGCAGCGTGCCCCGCTCGGCGGCTGGGCCGGCCACGGGATTGCTCTCGTAACACGGGCACACTGCCAGCTTCGGCAGGTTCGAGGGACGAAGTGCGCTCATACCGTTCCCTCCGGGCTGTTGGCTGCGGCCCATTCTTTGACGGTGGCGACGAATCGATCAGGATCCGCAAGCATCCGAGCCGCGTAGGCGGGATCGAGATTGTCGATGGATTCCAGCGGACCTTCCTCGGTGTAGTTGAGCTGACCACGGGCAACCAAGAAATCCACGACGTTGGCCATGTCCGCTTTATGCTGGAAAGCTGCGAAGATCCTGTCGGTGAGGGACAGTGCCGGTTCTGCTGCAGGAGCTACTTTTGGGGTGGGGGATTTGGAATCACCGAACACCGGAGCCAACGCATCGATGGAAAATGCCAACTTGTCGGGCAGGCCGTGACGGTTCTTTGCATCGTAGGCTGCCGTGTGGGTCGCGAAGAGCACACGCTCTTTGCCGCCGATGCCGCGCATCTTGCCATTGTCCTTCTCAGCGACTTTGGTGACATAGTTGGCAAAGAGCACGACGTCCGCCCATTCCTTGAGCAGGGGAGCGACCTGCTTGCTCAGCTTCAGCTCGAAGCGGTCGTAGCTGCCTGCCTGGTCAGGAGCTTCAAATTTTTTCACCGTGGCGTGTGCCAGGAAAACAACGTGGATGCCGCGTGCCAGAAGGGCATCAAGCGAGTTCAGAAAGCGGGCGAACTCCTCGGTGAGCAGGACCCAGCCTTTGCCGTAGCCAAAATCCTCGATGGAGTCCTTGTCCGACTTCCGGCACAAGTGCTCGGCCAGCCGCTTCTCCAGCCAGTCGGCGGTGTCGATCACCAGCGTCTTGAACGGGTGATCCGCCTTGGCGAGTTGGGTGACGGTGGCGGTGATTTCCTCCCAAGTCGCGGCCGCATCGAGGCGGGCGACGTCGAGGTGGTGGGTGCCGCCTTCGGTATCGAGGAAGACGGGTTCGGGTGTCTGGCCGGCGAGCGTCGATTTCCCGACGCCTTCGGGTCCGTAGATGACGACCTTCTGAGGTCGGGTGATTTTGCCTCGGCGGATCGCCGGAAGCCCATGGGATTGGATCGTTGATTTCATGAGGTGACTGCTTGTCGGGTGTCAACTGGTGTTCGGCGGGGTGCCTAACAAAATTGAACTGGACAAATGAACACCTATGAAAAAGATCCGGCAACGGGTGACCGGTGTTCCTGCAGGAACACCCCAGGAATCCCCCAGGAACACCGAATATCAACTTATCTTAACAACTTGCCCTCTATGTCCCGCTCTTCCAAGAAATCCATCACTATTCCAAACCCAGTTCGTGACGCATTGAACGCGCAACTCGAAACCGGCGTGCTCAGCTACCCGAGTGAAAATGCCGCCTGGATCGGCCTCGCCCGCTACCAACTCCTGATCGGCAAACCACACCCAGTGACTGCCGCCATTTCCCTCATGCACCAGAGCCATCAGGACATCATCGATGACTTCCTCCACGCGATCGCGGTGCGGAAAATCGGCCTGCGCGGACAGTTTTTGTCGCGATTGATCTCACAAGCGATCGAAGGCAACTGCAATCCGACTGAGCAGGAGGTGGGAACGTTGATTCCCCAGGAGCTCCTGAAGATGGCGAGGGATTGGAAACGTAATCCCGATCAGGTCCTCAAGCAGCTAACGGAAAGTTAGGTTTGTCCTAGAGGGGGAGTGGAAGTGCCAAACAGCGGCACGTAAGTGCAGAATTTCTAGGAACATATTTTTTTACTTTTTTTGAGGGTACCCCTCTATTTGTCCCACCCCATGTGATAGAAAGTCAGAAATGAAGAGCCAACAACCGAAGCCTGTCATGATGAAATTTCATTGACCTACAGACCATCACCCACTAAATTATCAACTTCCCCGTATTTGCACTGCTCTAGTTTTACTTAATCCCATAACCCCATATTTCCCCATGAATTTAGGCCTACGTATTCCTGTACCTGCTCTTTTTGCGTTGCTGCCAATGTTGGTTTCCTCCTTACGGGGCGCCACGGTCTCCAAGGCGAACAATGGCGATAGCCTCAACCTCACCACCAGTTGGACGGGTTCCGTGGTGCCATGCACCACCGACATCGCCCAGTGGGATTCAACGGTGACCTCCGCCAACACAACGCTCCTCGGCGGAAATCTGAGCATCTCGGGCCTCAAGGTGACAAGCCCAGGCGGTGCAGTGACCTTCAGCGCAGGAGACACGCTCACCGTCGGAACCTCAGGCATTGACCTGAGCTCAGCAAGCCAGGACCTTACGATCGGCAGTGGCTTGACGCTCAAAGGCAAGCAAACATGGAAATCGTTCACCGGTCGTACCTTGAGCGTGTCCGGCACCGTAAGCCAAGGCACAGGAAGCGTGGATTTGTCGAATTTCAAGGGAACCCTTAGCTCACTCAGCAACCACAGCTCCGGTATCTTGGGAGCTTGGGCAACCACGGGCGGAGCACTTGCCACCGCAGTCGCCACCATCGATTCTGGAACAGTCACGGCACTTAACCTTGTGGGCGACAACACGGGATACACTTCGGCCCCGACGGTCACCATTCAAGCGCCTGCCTCTGGCACCACCGCCACCGCCACCGCCACGTTCGATGCGGCTTCGGGCAGCGTCACCGGCTTTACCATCACCAACGCAGGGTCAGGATACACCTCCATTCCTCGGGTGAACATCAGCGCGACTGCTAACCGGATCAATTATGCCACAAACACCTCAGGAGTCGTGTCAGCCTACACCGCTGCCACCGCTGCCACTACTGCCGATCTATCAAACGTCACCAGCGCGACGACCAACTACTCTTTCGGTGCCGCCGCAGCCTTGACTGCCAATATCACCGCGAACACGCTGCGGTTCCAAGGCGCAACCTGCATCCTCGCGAACACGAATAATAAGAACATCACGCTCAACGGCCTGATGAGTGCTGGCAACACTGGCTCAGGTAGCGGTGGTGTACTAACCGTAGGATCGGCGGGTGCAGCTACAAGCACCACCAACCAGATCAAGATCGGAGCCTCTGGCGTCCTCAACATCACCACTGCGGTCGACAACACCTTTTCTTCTGGTTCGGCCCCATCAAGCAGCATGATCATCAACATGCCGATCACGGGTATCGGTAGCAGCGTGGTGGTCAACGCAGGCGCAAAGGACCTCATCTTGCTTGGCTCGGGCACCACCAAAACCACCAACCCAAGGAGCACCTTCTCACGGATGTTCATCAATTCAGGCTATGTAAGACTCCCAGCAAAAGGCGATGGCGCACTTGGAGGATACTCGACTCCTAACAGCAACACGGTGACCGCTGATGGCGCCCAACTGACGATCGAAAAAGGCGGCGAGCTCCGCATGGACAACAATACGATCGCTGGAAATCTCACACTTAACGGCGGCACACTGAGTTGGATCAATGCCTATGGTGATATTTGGAACTCAGCCATCAACCAAAGCTACATTACCATTAACGCCGATTCGACCTTCTACTCAGGGGCCACTGGAAAACTGAGCGTCAACCTACCAATCACTGGAACCGGCGGGCTCACCAAGACTGGCGCCGGCACCGCTTCGTTGGTGCTGACTGCAAACAACACCTTCACCGGTCGAACGGTGATAAATGGAGGTGTCATCACCTATTCGAAGTCCTACGCGCTCTACGGCGGAGACACTTCCAAGTGGACCGCATCGAACATCACGGTGAAACCGATCCAATCGCCGCTGACCGCCACCGCACCAACACCGACCCTCCGTTTGGCTGCTGGTGGCACGGATGAATTCACTGGCGAACATCTCTCCACCTTGCTAACTAACCTAACCGCTTCAGTGAACAACAATGGACTGCAAGACGGTTCCTTTGTCGGAATCGACACCACCAATGCACCTTCAGCAGTCGTCATCAGTGGAAACATTTATGACTCGGTAGGAGCTGGCGGAGGTTCAGTTAGCTTGAAGAGCTTTGGCAACGGAACCCTCACCCTCGCCGGGAACAACACCTACAGCGGCAAGACTGCAGTTGACGTTTCCCAAACGAATGCCGAAGCAATCCTCAGCGTTTCCTCACTCAACAGCGTAACCACGAATGCCACCCTAGGAACCGTCCACTCCACAAGCAGTAACCTCGGATCTCCAACCACGGTCGCCAATGGCACGATCGACCTTGGAAGCACGGGCATTCAGGGCTCCACAGGAGTTCTCAAATACACCGGCACCGGTGAAACCACCGACCGCGTGGTAAACCTAAACGCCCAGGCGTTGTCCACTGGCGTGATCGAACAGGCAGGAACGGGCCTTCTCAAGTTCACCAGTCCCATCGCCCTTTATGCTGGTGCAGATTATTACAAGACCCTCAAGCTGCGTGGTGACACTGCGGGGACGGGCGAGATGGCGGGCACGATCGCAAACAATTCTGGCACTGGAAACACGGCCACCAGCGTCAACAAGTCAGGCACTGGAACTTGGACGCTTTCTGGCAACAATACCTACACAGGCACAACGGTTGTCGAAGGCGGACGATTGGTTCTTAAAGGTACCAACGTCGCTCCTTCACTTACCGTGAATAAGGATGCCTACTTGGCGATCGAGGGAAGTGGATCGATTGGCACCAAGGTCGACAACACGAGTACCTACAGTGGAAATATCGACGCATCCGGAGAGCTCTACTTCAATAGCTCAGTCGACCACGTTTTGACTGGACTCGTCTATTGCAATGGCACCGTGGGCACCGTGGGCAACGTACGCAAAGGCGGGACGGGCCGACTCACCATCACCGACGTCACCAGCACACAAGCCACTGGAACCGCCTCCCTATCGGGTGACACCGTGGCTAGCATCGCTCTTGCAACGGCGGGCACTGGTTTTACCGATGGGTCTACCGCCGTCGTCCGCATCACCGGTGGCGGCGGTTCGGGCGCAACCGCAACTGCCGATGTGGATTACTACACCGGCAAAGTGACAAAAATCAATTTGGTCACCCCTGGAAGTGGTTACACCTCAGCTCCCACGGTGACGGTGACAGCTCAAGATGCTAAATGGCCGATGGCTTGGACGAAATCGACCATCGTCGAAGGTGGAACGATCGTAGTGAATGGTTACTCGCTCTTTGATACCTCATCCCTCACCCTCGATGGTGGTAAGGTTGAGATCTCAAATGGTGCGACCGAGGTGGTCAACACACTCCTCTTCGGAAGTATCCCACAGCCAATCGGAACCTATGGGTCCATGGCTTCAAATGCGACTTTCAAGGATGATGTCCACTTCGATGGAACCGGCATGGTGAGCGTGACTGCCTACGCTTCCACCTTCGGGACTTGGCTCACCACCAACGCACTCACTGGAGCGAATGCAGATGCCACAGCAGACTCAGACGGAGATGGTCTCAACAATGCCCTTGAGTTCGTTCTCGGCGGTATTGCAGATCCATACTCTGCAGAAGACACCAACTCGATTGGATTGCTTCCTGTTCGTTCGAAGAATGCCAACGGCGACATCGTTTTCACGTTCCATCGAAAGGATGTTTCCGAGGGGGAATCTGCTCTGATCTTTCAATGGGCGACCGATAAAACTTTCAGCGTCACCTATGATGTAACGATCGGTGCAACTGACTCGGTCACGGACGATGTTGTGGTAGATGTGACCGAGGACGATCCAGATGCAGCGACCGACACCATCGTGGTGACGGTGCCAGCATCCAAGGCGTTGGCGGGTAAGGCATATGGGCGTTTAGTGGCTATGGGGACGACCTACTCGGAAGACGGCAGGGATTTTGATCGCGATGGACTAACCAACTTTGAAGAGATTGTCATTCATGGGACGAATTTCTCCGTTGCGGATAGCGACGGGGATGGGTTGAGCGATGGATTTGAAACCAAGACATACGGCAGCAATCCAATGCTAGCGGATACGGACGCGGACGGGGTGAACGATGGTCAAGAAATTGCGTTGGGGCGCAATCCACTGAAATCCGAGATTGAGCTCATTCTTGGATCACTTTCTCAGCAATATGATGGAACGGCCAAGTCGGCATCTGCGATGACCACGCCAAGTGGGTTTAGTGTGAGCCTTACCTATAATGGTTCGGCCACCGCCCCAACGGCTGCGGGATCTTATGCGGTGGTGGGGACGATTGATGATGTCAATTACACCGCTTCAGCGAATGGAACCTTGGTGATCTCCAAGGCGGTCGCGACGGTGACGCTGGGTAGTCTATCGGCCACTTACGATGGGACGGTCAAGTTAGCATCTGCGACGACCACGCCAAGTGGGTTGGGTGTGAGCTTTACCTATGACGGTTCGCCCACCGCCCCCACAGCCGCAGGATCTTACGCGGTGGTGGGGACGATTGATGATGCCAATTACATTGGCGTAGCGAGTGGAACCTTGGTGATCGCCAAGGGTGAGGCGACCGTGACACTTTGCAATCTATCGACCACCTACGATGGAACGGCCAAATCAGCGTCTGCGACGACCACGCCTAGTGGCTTGAGTGTGAACTTCACCTACAACGGCTCGTCCACCGCTCCATCCGCAGTGGGATCATACGCGGTGGTAGGAACCATCAACGATGCCAACTATACCGGCTCAGCGAGCGGAACCCTGGTGATTTCCAAAGGGGCTGGCACGGTGACGCTTGGCAGTCTAACGACCACCTATGATGGAACGCCCAAGGCGGCGTCTGCTATCACCACGCCAAGTGGGTTAGGCGTGAACCTTACTTATAATGGATCATCCACCGCTCCGACCGCTGCGGGAAGTTATGCGGTAGGTGGAACCATCAATGATGTCAACTACACGGGTTCCGCGAATGCGACCTTGGTGATTTCCAAAGGTGCCGCGACGGTGACCTTGGGAAGCCTCGTGCAGATTGATGATGGCACCGCGAAATCCGCCACTGCGATCACGAGTCCCGCAGGGTTGAAAGTTGATTTTTCCTACAACGGCACATCGACTGCGCCGACTGCGACCGGTAATTATACGGTCACGGGGACGATTCGCGATCTGAATTACCAGGGGAGCGCCAGTGGTACGCTTGCGCTTGTTTCATCGCCAACGATCTCCGTGCAGCCAACTTCGGTGACGGCTAATCAAGGCGAGACGGTGACGTTCAATGTAGTCGCTGCCGGAAACAACCTCAGCTATCAGTGGCAAAAGAATGGGGCAGACATCCCAGAGGCGGTGATGGCGTCGCTGACGATTGCTCAGGTGCAGTTAGCGGATGAAGGAAGTTATACCGTGAAAATTTCCAATTTGGCTGGCAACATCACCAGCCAGCCAGCGAATTTGGCCGCCTTGTTCGGCCCTGGGGATCTCGATGGTGACGGTCTAACGAATAATGAGGAAAGTATGATTTATCACACGAATCCGAATTTGGCCGACACTGATCACGACGGGTTAACGGATGGATACGAGGTTGGGATCGGCCGATTCTCAGTGGTCCTTGGTTC
>JAPJNB010000166.1 GCA_026461385.1 Akkermansiaceae bacterium | reverse complement strand
GTGCAGGATGCAACAGCGCAGGCTCAGAAGCGCATGGCGATCATTGGCTCAGTGATTTTTTCGTTATTGACGCTCGGAGCGATTTCAACCGCAGTGGTGATGTGGGTGATGCCGCGATTGAATGCTAATGCCAAGGTGGCCTCAGCAGGGCGCCGCGTGCAGGTCAAAGCCAAGGCCGCTTCAAGGTTCCCAACACCGACCCGAGAGGAGGCGATTGATCTCGTGAAGAGTGCGCTTGCAAATCGTGATGTTGACAAGCTCCAGTCATTCTTTCGAATGGGCACCTCAAGCCCTGCCGAGGTCATCGAGTTTCTGGAAATGCTAGGGCAATCGAAGGCGGTGCCAAAATTCACTTGGCGGAGTAGCATTGGAGGTTCATTCCTTCAGTTGGAAGGAGTTAGCGTGTCCTATTCAGTTGATTTGAATTCGACCAATTACATCGCTTATTTGACGCCGGATGGTTCAGGGAAATGGAAGATTGATTTTGACGCCCTTGCCAATGTTGCGAGGCCATCGTGGAAAGACCTCATTGATCAAAAAGTGGAGCGGGCCGTGGTGAGGGTTTATGGCACTCTCGATAACTATTTTAACGGGCCGTTTGGAGATGATCAGTGGCTCAGCTATTCGATAGCAGTACCCAATACGGAGGATGTCTACTATGGCTATGTGATGAAAGAATCGGAAGTCGCTAACGCCATGAGAAAGATATCAGGTCAGAAGAGGCAATCATTCCAGGCAACGATTGAAATCAGCCGCGTGAAAGATGCGCTGCCGAGGCAATTCCAAATCACGAAAGTGGTTTCGCCTACTTGGGTGATGGAAGGGCCTTGAGTCGTTCCTTGTCGCTTGGTGCCTTTCGTTTTGTTAGGGCTTTGCCTTAAAATGTTTGATGATCGCAGCGGTGAGTCCGGGGATGTCGTGCTTCGACGCCTCAAATGTCGGCTTCATGCCTTTTTTGCGCAAGGTTTCGCTGGTGACTGGGCCGATGCTTGCTGCTCCGCAGTCATCTGGCCAATCGATTCCAAGATCGAAAAAGTGATCGACGGTTGAGCTTGAGGTGAAGGTGATGAGGTCAGCGCCCTCTTGTTCGAGGCGTGCGCGTGCGCCAGTTGGGTCTTCAGTCTCTGCGACTGTACGGTAGGCGATGCATTCGTCGACAATGGCACCCAGCGCAGCGAGACCTTCACCGATGACCTCGCGGGTTTCAGCCGCCTTAATCCAAAGCATGGTTAGATTCTCGATGTCTTCTTTCTTAAACGCATCGATCAACCCTTCCGCTACAAATCGTTCGGGGATCAGATCAACGGCAAACCGGTACTCGCGGATTTTTTTTGCGGTGCCTTCGCCGATGGCAGCGATTTTCGGGCTTCCGAGGCTTCGGGCATCACCATAGGACGCGAAAAATGCATCGAAGAATCGCTCGACGCCGTTCGGGCTGGTGAATACTAACCAATTGTATTCATGCGCATGAGTCACGAGTTCCGCGAATTCTACGCGATCTGGCGGACCTTCGATTCGAATGGTCGGAAGCTCGATGACATCCGCGCCCAAGTCGCGCAGGGCTTTGCTGAGTTCGCCTGCCTGCTCGCGGGTGCGTGTGACGACGATCCGCTTGCCGAACAAGGGGCGGCTCTCGAACCAATTGATCTTAGCGCGTTCTTTGACCACATCACCGATCACGGCCACGGCGGGGGAACTGAAATTTTGCGCTTCGGCGATGTCCGCGATGTTAGACAGCGTGCCGACGATCGTTTTTTGTGAGCCGGTGGTTGCCCAGCGAGTGAGAGCGATGGGGGTGTCGGGCATGGCTCCGTGCTCGATGAATGCGCTGGTGATCTCGCGAAGACGCGCTACGCCCATGAGGAAAACTTTGGTGCCGGGCGCTTTCGCCAATTGGGCGTAGTCGACGGAGCTGAATCCTTTCGTGGGATCCTCATGCCCGGTGAAAATGGTCAGTTGGGTGTTATGATCGCGGTGGGTCACGGGGATTCCGGCGTAGGCTGGGCCGGCGATCGATGAACTGATGCCGGGGACAATTTCGAAGCGGACTCCGGCCGCTGCGAGTTCGGCGGCTTCTTCACCGCCGCGACCGAAGATCATCGGGTCGCCCCCTTTGAGACGGACCACATTTTTGCCGGCCTTGGTTTTTTCAACGATGAGCGCGTTAATTTGGTCTTGTGGAACTGAGTGGTCTTTGGCCCGTTTGCCGACGTAGATTTTTTCGCAGCCAGGCTTCGTCCAATTCAATAATTCTGGGCTACTCAGTGCATCGTAGACGAGGATGTCGGCGAGTTCGATGCATTCCTTGGCGCGGAGCGTCACGAGGCCGAGATCGCCGGGGCCTGCGCCGACGAGGTAACAAGTTCCTGATAGATTCATGAGAGTGAGTTGAAAAGTTCGAGTGCGAGAGTGATGGGGTCGGTGCCGGAAACCTCACCTGAGGTCGGGTGCCCACCGGCTTCCGGGAAAACGCGGGCATTCAAATCAATTACTCCATCCGCGATGGTGGAGAACACCCCGACAGGCGTGTGGCAGCCACCATCGAGGAGGCGGAGAAATTCGCGTTCTGCGGTGATCCGAAGCCAAGTGTCGTGATGGCCGATCGACTCTGCTAGAATTCTGCTAGATTCATCGTTCGCACGAACTTCGAGTCCGATCGCCCCTTGTCCGGCAGCGGGGAAAAACTGGCTTTCATCGAGTCGGGTGACGAAGAGGCCATCGATTCCGATGATCATTTCATCGTCGTTGTCGCAAGTGGATTCGGGAATGAATCCGAGCCGGACCAAGCCAGCCTCGGCGAGTAAGATCGCATCGTAATTGGGGTCCTCTGCGAGTTTGCGCAAGCGGGTGGGGACGTTTCCGCGGAGATCGGCCACGATGAGGTCGGGACGAAGCCACTGGATTTGTTTGGCACGTCGCACGCTGCTGGTGCCAACGGTGGCTCCTGCGGGCAAGGCGGCGATGCCACCGGGCACGTGCATGACGAGGACGTCACGCACTGGCGCACGCTCGAGAACTGCCGCGAGGCGATAGCGGTCGCCCAGGATGGTTGGCAAATCCTTGAGGCTGTGAACCGCGATGTCGATTTCGTGCGCGTCTAATGCCTCCTCGATTTCTTTGATGAAAACCCCTTTGTCGAAGGTGCCCTCGGCCTTTGCGACCTCCGCGAGCGAGACATCCGTGCGCCGATCCCCCGTGGTTTTGATCACCTTGCGGATGATCGTCCTACCGGGAAACGCCGCTGAGAGTGCCGCTTCGGTGGCGGTCGCCTGCACGAGGGCGAGGTCGCTCCCGCGAGTGCCGACGATGATAGGGCTGGTGGGTTGCTTCATCTCAGGTTCCGGGTAAATTCAATTTTTCGAGTTCGAGGTCGATGATTCGCTCGCATTGTTCGATTTGCAGTTGTCTGCGGCCACGTGCCTCTTCCGCCAATTGCTCTAACGTGTCGATGTCGTAGAGATAGACTTCCTCGATTTCTCCGACTGCGGGATCGATGTCGCGAGGCACGGCGATGTCGATGAAGAATAACGGCCGATATTTTCTTGCGCGTCTGATCTTTTCCACGTCCGCTCGTTGGACGATCGCGTGTGGTGCGCCGGTTGAGGAAATGACCACGTCCACTCGCTCCATCACGCTTTGCCAGTCGTCGAATGGGATCGCCGTGCCGCCCATTTCGTCGGCAAGTTCTTGGGCTCGGTCTAACGAACGATTAGTTACAAAAATCGATTTGGCGCCGCGGGATACCAAGCTCTGTGCGGTGACTCTACTCATTTCACCAGCGCCGAGGATCATGACCTCGCTGTTTTTTAAATGACCGAAAATTTTCTCTGCTAGATCGACTGCCACGCTACCGACCGAGGTCGAGCCTTCTTGGATGGACGTCTCCGTGCGGACTTTCTTGCCGACCCCGAACGCCCGTTGAAACACTTTGTTTAAGATCGTTCCCGTGGCCCCTGCTTCCAAGGCGGAGTGGTAGGCCTGCTTGACTTGACCGAAGATTTCAGTTTCGCCGAGCATCATGGAATCCAGTCCGCTGACCACTCGGCAGAGGTGTCGTGCGGCTTCGGTTTTTGCCTTGCGGTAAAAATGGTTCGCGACGCTTGAGTCGAGTTGGATCTTTTCGGTGAGTCGGACCTCGATCCGTTTGAATGCTTCTTCGGCACCGTGTGCGGCGAGGTAAAATTCCGTCCGGTTGCAGGTTGAGATCACCACGCCTTCGCTTGCATCCGCGAGGGCGAGCAATTCGTGTGAGGCTTCGCCGAGGCGGTTGTTGCTCACGGCGAACCGTTCGCGGACCTCGACGGGCGCGGTGCGGTGATTGAGGCCGAGGCAGAGAAGTTCCATTAGACGAAGGCGAAAACTACCAAAGATAGCACAAATAAAACCACCGCTGACAGCGAGAGTCGCCGACCCGTTAGACCACGGATTTGTTTGACGACCAAGAGCGCGGCATAGCTTACCCACACCACCATGGCGGCTAGCAGGTGTCCCCAAGCGGATCCGGCACGCGGCATCAGGAAGCCCGCGATGATTCCGAGTGTGAGCAACGACGTGCCAAGCCAAAGGAGGCGCTCGAGGGAAACTAACAACTCGCGTACTGGCGGGAGGTTACGAAACAGGCCGCTTTTCAGGTGTTGCTCTTTCAGTTGTCGGTCTAACACCAAAAACATGATGCCCGCGATTGCGGCCAGTGCCAGAGCGCCATACGAGAGAACCGACATCGCCGAGTGTGTCTCGTGCCACGGATTGCTACCCACGATCTTGGGTGGGTGCGCCGTGAGCGTGCCGGGGATGAGTGCGAGCGATTGGAAAATGACCACCAAAGGCGTGGTGAAAACCCCAAGCAGCGAGATGCGGTAGGCTGGGCCCACCCAGAGGTAGAACAACGTGAGCGACCACGCGAGAAATGCGAGGATTTCACCGCGATCCATCAGCGGGCAAGCGGCTCGCCATTCGCCGCGCACTGAGAGAAATCCGATCTGGCACAGAAAGGCTGCAGCCACCCACGCCACCGTCCACTGGCTTCGCTTTCCGCGGTGGACCGAAATCATGCCCGAGGCCCCGCCCACGGCAGCGAGCAGGGTGGCGGCGACGAGAAACCAGCGATCCATGACCCATCCATGGCCTCCCTAAGGCCTCCGCGCAAGTCAAAGGCGGCATGAACCCGGAGATTTCGAGTCGGCGGCACCCGCTGGAGCACTCATCTGAACGGGTGGGGAAGTGCCGTTTTCGTAGGATCGGTGCCCTCAAGCCGTGGTCGGCAGGTCGAGCGGGTGGTCGGTGGGGCGGATCAATTCGCGCATCGCGTGATGGATGCCAGTGAGGTGGGGGTCGGCCGCCAGTGTTTGATCGGCGAGTGTTCGCGCCTCGTGGAGCAGGGAAATATCGGTTAGAAAGTCACTGAATCGGAGGTCGGACAGGCCGCTTTGGAGGGTGCCGAGGACGTTGCCGGGCCCGCGCAGTCGCAGGTCGGCCTCGGCGATCTCAAAACCGTCGGAGCTGGCCTCAAGCACCCTGAGCTTTTCCAAGGCCTCGGGATTTTTCCCGTCGGTGAGTAAAATGCAGTACCCTTTGTGCTCACCCCGTCCGATCCGGCCGCGGAGTTGGTGAAGTTGGGCGAGCCCGAAGCGTTCGGCGTGATGGAGCACCATGAGACTGGCATTCGGGACATCGACACCGACTTCGATCACCGTGGTAGCCACCAATGCGGCGACCTCGCCCTGGCGAAATTGCTGCATGACCGCCTCCTTTTCCTCGGGGCGCAACTTGCCGTGAATCAAGCCAACTCGGTGGGCACCAAGTCGTTTTTGCCATTTGGGAAATGCTTCGGTGGCTGACTCTGCCTTGAGGACTTCGCTTTCCTCCACCAATGGGTAAACCAAATACGCTTGGCGTCCTTGTTTGAGTTGCTCTTTGACGAATTTCGTGACGTCCGGTTGCTTGGCGGCGACCCGCAGCGCGGTCACGAGCTTGCCGCGTCCGGGCGGTTTTTCATCGAGTACGGAAACATCCAGATCGCCGTAGATCGTCAGGGTGAGCGTCCGTGGGATCGGGGTGGCCGTCATGACCAGTACATCGGGAACCACGCCTTGCAGGATCAACGAGGCGCGTTGGGCGACGCCGAATTTGTGTTGTTCGTCGATGACCACAAACCCGAGATCGCGAAATGAAATGGAGTCGTAGAGCAGTGCATGGGTGCCAATGATGATCTGTGGCTCGCCTTGCGATGCTGGGTGGTTGCTTTCGTCGCGGTTGCCAGTTCGCAAGGCGAGACGGATTCCTAACGGTTCTAACCAACGACAAAAAGTGAGGTAGTGTTGTTCCGCAAGGATTTGGGTAGGGGCCATGAGCGCGGCCTGGCAACCCGAGTCGATCGCTAACAGCATCGCCGCCATGGCGACGAATGTTTTTCCCGAGCCCACATCGCCTTGCAGCAGTCGGTTCATGGGGCGCGGGGTTCGCATGTCGGCAAGGATTTCCTTGATCGAACGCTTTTGTGCGCCTGTTAGATCAAACGGCAGACTTGCGTAAAATTGTTTGAGGTAGGTGGTGCGATTTCCTAACAGGCGGCCTTTACGCTCTGCATTGCGTGATCGGCGCCAAACGACGTTGAGCTGCAGGGCGAAGAATTCTTCCAGTGCGAAGCGCCGACGTGCCGAGTGCGCCTGTTCGATCGACTCAGGGAAATGGATCTCGCGGAAGGAGGCTGCGCGAGTGGAATTTTCGGATAGATTGTGGATCGACTCAAGCGTTGCTGGGTCGATCTGATGAAGCATGAGATGGATGATCTCTCTGAGGCGACGTTGGGCGATGCCTGAGATGTTACGATAAATCGGGACGATGCGGTCGAGGTGGATCGATGCCTCGCCATCGTCTGTGAGGATTTCAAATTCTGGGTGATCGATGATCAGTCGCCCGTTCGCGTCTTTGACTTTCCCATGGACGATCACCTCATGCCCCGCAGCGATGATTTTTTGGATGAAAGGCATGTTGAACCATCGGCATGTGATTTTTCCCGAGCCGAACACGCCGCCCGTGCCATTCATGACTACCACCTGGTAGATTCGCCGTTGCGATCCCGCGAACTTGAGCGACGCGTCGATCACCAACCCGCGCAGACAAACGGCGTGGGATGTTTCTTGATTTGGAAAATCATCGAAGCGTCGGCGGTCTTCATGGCGCTTCGGGAAGTGCGCGAGCACGGCTGCGGGCGTGTGCAGTCCCGCGCTGGCCAGGGCCGCTGAATCCCGCGCCGAAAGGAGTGGCAGCGAGGTCAGGTCGGTGAGGGCGGAAAACACGGCGATGTGGGTACGTTTCAGGCCAAGTCCTCGGCGGGTGGGAGGGCAGCAAGTCTCTGGAGGTACAGGTAGCTGAAAATCCCCGTCGAGTGACCGTCCGCCCAGTAAAGTTGGATGGCGTACCCGCCCACGGTTTCGAATTTCTCAAGAGTGAAAGCGGTGGGGCCGTATTCCACGACTGGACGAAGCACCCGTCCGAGTGCGTCGGGCTCACCTTGGCAGGCGGCGCACGGGCAGGCACGGCGAAGCAGGGGAAGGGAAAGATAGGCTTCAAATCCATCCTCAAAAGATAGGGCGAGTTCATCACCGATCACGGTGGCGTTTTCCAAGACCAGATTCATCTCGCATGGGGTTATCCGAATCTGGGTTCAGCGTCCACCCGATACCGAGAATTTCCTGAAATTGGCGGTCCGAGCGCCAAAGATTCTGTTTTCTTCACTGGCAAGGAGACGGGGATCGTGATGTTTTTTCCATGTGCCTGCTGTCACGAACATTTCAACTTACCGTTTCGCTCAACTCTCCGGGCTCAAGGAGTTGCGCGAGGACCTCATCGCAGCTTGCAAGTCATGGAATCTCAAGGGGACCATCCTCCTGAGCACCGAGGGGATCAATCTCTTCGTGGCTGGCGCGGAGGAGTCGATCCACCTGCTACTCGCAAAACTCCGACAAATCCCAGGCCTCGAAGGGCTGGAACCCAAGGTGAGCCTCAGCGACGACCAACCGTTCAACCGCATGTTGGTGAGGGTGAAAAAGGAAATCATTGCGTTCGGCGTCGAGAGCATCCGTCCGGCGAATTATACCTCGCCCAAACTGGCGGCAACCGAACTCAAGCGCTGGTTAGACGAAGGGCGACCGGTCACCTTGTTAGACACCCGGAATGATTATGAGGTGAAGCTCGGAACCTTCAAGGGCGCGCTCATTCCGCACATCAACACGTTCCGAGAATTTCCGGATGCTGTTAGAAAATTGCCAGTAGAGCTCAAGGATCAACCGGTGGTGATGTTTTGCACCGGCGGCATTCGCTGTGAAAAGGCTGGGCCCTTCATGGAGAACGAGGGGTTCCAAAATATTTTTCAGCTCGATGGTGGGATTCTCAAGTACTTTGAGGAATGTGGTGGCGATCACTACGAGGGTGAGTGCTTTGTGTTTGAT
>JAPJNB010000165.1 GCA_026461385.1 Akkermansiaceae bacterium | reverse complement strand
GATCTACCTGCATGTGATGAAAAGGCCCGGTGCAGGCGGCCCAAGTCCGCTGGATCTTTCCTGAGCCGAAAATTTTTCATTCCACCACCACCCCTCGTTTCTTGCTTGGAAGTTCCTCCATGGCGCTTTAAAAACCGCTTCATGAACGGAATTCCCGGAGAAGTATCCTTCCGTGCCGTATTTGCACCGGTTGAGCCGCACGCGGTTGTTACAGGACAAATGCCGCACGCTACTTATTAACACTGTTAGCCAGATAAAATAACAAGAAAATGCGAATCATCCTACTTGCCGGACTGTTGATGTCCTCAATCCTCAGCGGCCAGACTCCAGAAGAGGTATCCTCCATTGAGAAGCGCATCGAAGCAGCATGGACTACAAATACAAATCAGGCTTTTGAAGCACTCTATTGCAAGACAGATGCCGACCAGACCCAGATCGACAACAGGGTTGCAGGCTGGATGGGGAATAGGGCATTCAAGAAGGAGCAGGAGTCGAAGATTAGAATTGTAAGATATTTGAGCAAGGCGGACCTAGGGAAGCTTGCTGATCCCAAGAATGGAGATGTCAATGCCGCTCGATACCAAGAGTATTTAGATGGCATCACCAAGCCCGTCCTGATGAATGGCAATTCGTATATTCAGAACATTCCTGCGGTCGGCTTGCTCGAGATTGAGATCACCTATTTGCCCAGTGGTAGTCTTACCCGATTTGTTTCTGTCGGCAAATCGAAGGACGGCAAGTTGCTCTTGACTACACTCAAAAGAGGCTAACAAGCCGTGGCGCACCAACCGGCATAAACGCATCAATTTCATTTCAACATCCATTCCATCGCGCCGGTGGGCGCACATCTAACGTTGGGCAGAAAATGGGCAACCACCGTAATCAAAACCATCAAACCAATGCGCACCACCAAGACTCTAAGAGTGAATTTACTCACAACCTTTTTTGCCCTTCTTGGATGCCTGAGCCTAAAGGCACAGGAAATGATCCAAAATAAGGAACATCGATTTTCATGGCCGGTCCCCGCGTTGTGGGAGAAGACCAACCCACTAACCGCTGCCCAATATGCAGTAATAATGAAAGGGAGTAAGGGTGCCTACAATTGCTCCTTGTTGGTTTCACCGAAGAAGTTCAGCGTCGATGATTTGATCAAAAATCAAAAGACTAATCCCCGTGTTTACTTCGACAATGCGGTTTTGCCTAGATTTCCAGGTTCCAAGTTCGTGGCTCAAAAGATCTCTACGCTCGGGTCCCAGAAAGCACTTTTGACCGAATACATTTACAAGGTTAAGAATTTGGATCTAGAGGTTTCAGTTCACGCGTTCACTCTAGTCGCAGTTTGGAAAGACAAGTTCTACATCATGACATTTGAGTGCCCGACCGATGATCCCGATTTTGGACGTGCACTCTTTCAACAGCTCATCATTGGGTTTTCATTCACAGAATGATGCCGGCAGCCAATCACACCCAGAATAATCAAGCCCAACAAGTCGTGGTAGGCAGCCGCGACAGTGCCGCTGATTCGCTACGCTCTGGAGAGTCCAGCGCGCGGTTGCCTACACTCTGACGTAGGCAGACAAAAATGAAACACTCCATTCTCGCTCTCTTCTGTTTCGCTTCTCTTGCCTTCGCTGAAGAAGAGCCACTTCTTCCTGCGCCGATTAACGCTCTCCTGCCAAAGATTAAAGCCGGCATGACGTCTGATGAGATCAAAGCCGTCGTGGTGAAGAGCTACGCCAAAGCCGAAAACCGAGTCGGCCCATGGTCAGGTGGGACCGGCTCTCTCGGATGTCGTTTGGATGATCGGTTCTCGTTCACTATCGCTGCCCACACGAATAGCGAAGGAAAGCAGGTAGTTTCCAAGGATGCTCGCATCTATATCTACGACTGGCAGCACAATCGCCGACTTGAGATTGTGCCCTATCAGTGGGAGGGCGACGGTGAGGCCACTTCACCGGTCAAGTAACAGAGTGCCTATCAAGTCGTGAGTGGCAACCGGCGATAACGTCCCTAGTTGAATAGGAGCTTGATCTCGCCGGTGCCACCACTCTACGCAAGAAAATGAAGATCGTCGCCATCATCCTTTTCGCCCTAGCGGCCGGAGTAGCATTTGCTGGCTATCCTGAGACGCTACAAGCGTGGAACGATGGCGATTGGGCGGTTCAGAACATTCGCGAGCAACAGTATCTTGATTTCAGTGACGACCAATTGTCTGAACTTCTTCCCGCAATCGAGAAGTGGATCCCGATTCAAGACGAACTCGAAGTTCATGCTGACAAGTCATGGAGAACATTCAAATCAGAACATGACTGGACCCCATTTCTGAACGCTCTTCCATCAGACCACCCTATTCGAAAGAAATGGGGGATGGGGCATCAGGCCGCTTGGGTGATCCGCGTGTTGTCGGAGAAGCGACGCGTCCATCAGGAGAGTCTGATCCCGATCCTTATAGAAGGAGTGGCGCATCCATCATCATCATTTACGGGACGTGATTGCTTTTATGCCCTGACGGCTCTCACAAAGCTCTACGATGGCCCATTGACTTCATGGGGTAATCTTGAGTTCCCAGATGAAGCCCAACTGATTTCAAAGTGGTTCAGTTCTTGGCGCGCAGCCAATCAGGGCAAGAAGCTGATTATTACCAAAGAGCATGAGAACGAGATAAAGAAGGATTACTTGATGTTGTGTGCGAGTTTGGAAGTACTCGTTCGAGATAGTTCTCATTCCTTGCATGGGTTTAAGTCCCCGACCGAGAAGGACTACCATCGTGTAGGCGAGCCGCTCTTCGATGTTCAGTGGGATGGTCTCTTTCGATCATCCCTACCTGTTGATCTTCATGGTCAAGGCTGGATCTGGGTTATGGTTCGCCCTCAAACCAAGTTGATCGAGGGGATAAAGGGATGGCAGCGATATCCATCATGGGACGCACTAGAGGCCCTCCCGGAAGGCGCACGGATGATCTATGCAAGTCCATTTGTCGATTCAGATTGGAGCATTGAAGTGTATGTTCTTCGGGTTAAAGATGAGGAGATTGAGGCACTGTCCGCAGGCCTAAAAAATAAGGCAGAATCGGGTCCCCGGGAGTAATTAGCTCCCGAGTCCCACACCACCCTGCGTTCGGCTCCGTACAGGGCGGTTCCAATCAGCTTGGGGCCTTTGCCCCGTAGTGAAGCATGATACAAATGGCTCTCAGATCGGGGCTTCATTGAGGCTAGCCTCAAACCGGATTTCACACAGGGATGCCAGCGCGGCATCAATCGCCAGCCATGCCGACCTGATGAATACAAGACGTCCGGCGGTGCTCGCGGTGGTAGGCATGGTCCGGTGCATCGCCAGCATCTCCAGGTGCCTCCGGGCGAATGGAAACGACCGAACAGCATCCTGCCCACCGGCGGCGGTGGTGACGCGTGTCATCGCGGCATCAATCGCCGCCCGAAGTTGATCCCCGATGCCGGAAAATCCCTGCCACAACTCGCTTTCGAGCTGAGACAGCCGAATCCGCAGACTGAGGGGGTGGCCGATGGCGACTTGCTCTTCCCTGAGTCGTGCCGCATCAAGGCGGCAGGAGCACCCCGCCGTGATGCCGGGAAGCTCGTCGGCGCGGGCGAGAGTGATGGCCAGCGTTTGAAGTTGGCCGGGAATGAGGGTGACGCGTTCCATCGTCTGCTGGAACGCTTCAATGCGGGTGTCCGTGTCCATGGCGGCGGTTGGTTCAGCCATTGGCGAACGCCTTGCGGAATGCTGCACAGGCGGCGACGTGACGCTTCCGTTCCTCGTGGACTTCAGGAAGACGAGCAAGAAGGGCGTCCGTGATGTCCAAGGCTCTTCGGATTCCTTTGGCGGGACTGTAAGGATCGCCGCTGACAACGCCGACCGAGTGAAATGCATCGCGGAGCATCTTGAGCAGTTCGTCCACGAGGACGGCGGGGGCGAGTGCCTTGAGAACTACTTGGTTTGCGTTTCTGGGTCATCGAACCCGGCTTCCGCGTCAACTTGTGTGGAATTGTGTGTGGAAAACCTGTCGCGGTTTCCGTTGATGGCTCGCGATCCTTTGATTGATAAGGCTTTGCGGGGATCGTGCTAAACGATGGCGGACAGGGAGGGATTCGAACCCTCGGTGACATTACTGCCACACACGCTTTCCAAGCGTGCTCATTCGACCACTCTGACACCTGCCCTTGGAGGGCGCGACCCTAGAAACCCAACAGGATCTTGGCAACCTCTTTTTGAAACTTTCAGACTCTCAAGGATTGCCTCGTCGAAAAGGACACCAAAACTCAATCGCTTGAGACCCGCGCTAAAATCCACAAAAGATCGGAAAGCCGATTGAAAAATAACCGAACCTCTTGGCTAACAGGCTCACCCGACTCGTGAAGCGCAAGGACACTTCGTTCCGCCCGCCGAGCCACGGCTCGCGAAAAATCAATGCCCGCACGGGCCAATGACCCCTCCGCTCCAGGTCGTGCCCACCCGGTAAACTTGATTCCTTGCGCTTCGTAACCGTGGGCCTGCTCAGTGACCCATTCCAAGTCGGCTTGGGTGATGGCTGCATAGCCCTTTTCTGCGTAGCGTCCGTCATCCTCAGGACGGCAGGCAAGCTGGCCCATGAGCCCGATCAAGCGCTCTTGCAGTTGGTCGATCAATGAAATCCATTGCGGATCGCTCGCCGCCGCACGGGCCAACCCGAGTGCCGCGTTCAGTTCGTCGACATTTCCAAGCGCCTCGATGCGCAGCGAGGACTTCGCAATGCGCCTGCCAAACAAAAGGTCGGTGTCGCCGGAATCGCCTCGGCCCGTGATGATGCTCATGCAGAAATTTATAGCCGGAACAAATTTCAATGTCCATCCGCGTTGATCCATGATTCCTATCAGTCGTCCATGAAACTCGCAAAACTCGGTGAAGGCCCCGAAATTTTCCACACCCTCCAAGGCGAAGGTGCCAGCGTCGGCGTGCCAGCGGTGTTTATCCGTGCGTCCCGCTGCAACCTGCACTGCACTTGGTGTGACACCGACCACACGTGGAATTTTGAAGGAACTCCGTGGCCACACGTGAAGGACACGATCCCCGGATACCGCAAACATACCAAGGCCGATGTCACGATCGAGATGGATCCGTTAGACGCCGCGCAGCGGATCATGGCGTTTGACTGCGCTCGGACCATCATTACGGGTGGCGAACCCCTGTTGCAGGAACAAGCGTTTCTTGAAATGATCGGGCATATCCGCAAGGAGCAGCCCGAGCACCAATTTGAAATCGAGACCAATGCCACTCGGATCCCCTCGCCCGCCCTCCACGAGGCGGTGAACCAGTTCAATCTATCTCCCAAGCTCTCGAACGCCGGGATGCCCGCGTCGCTCCGCATCCATCCGGCCGCACTCGAATTTTTCGCCAACTCTCCGAAGTCCTGGTTCAAGTTTGTCGTGGCCAGACCCGCCGACCTTGAGGAAATTAAACACCTCGCCACCCTCCACCGCCTCCCCCGCGAACGAACCCTGCTTATGCCCGAGGGCAGCACCTGCGAGGAGCTCGACCGCAGCGCAAGTTGGCTTGCAGAAATCTGCCGTGACGAAGGATTCCGCTTTTGTGACCGCCTTCACATCCGACTCTGGGGAAACCGACGTGGCGTTTGACCCCGGCCAGCAGGCGACCATCATAAATTCCCCTCGATTTCACGCAACTTCTCGACGCAGCCTGGGTTTCCTTCCCAGACTAACTACACCGCCATGAACCACAAGACCACTCCAACCGATGATTCCTGGGAATCCGACGCCGTTTGGAAGCTGCTGGATCAAGCACCAACCGTGACACCGAGCGCACGATTCACCGACCATACCGTCAGAGCCGCTCGGCTTTCGGATGACTGCAAACCATGGTGGTCACGCTTCCTTTCTCCTGCTCCTCTCGCTGGATTGGCGACTGCCACTGCCGCATTGGCCTTCGCGGTGATTTCCCTTTCTGGCCCGTCCGCAACATCTCAAACCCGCGTGACCAAGGTGGAATCCGCCCAAGCGGTCGCCATCCAAGACATCGCAGATGCCGAAACCTTGAGCGCTGCGGTCGATCACATGGACAAGTTCAGCGACAACGAACTCGTCAGCCTCATTGGGTTTTAAAAACTTCCCACTCGGGTTCGGCTCCGCCACGGTTGGTGCGTGAAATGCGGTTTGATTTTTGATCTCGATGGGACACTGGTGGATTCTCTCAGTGGAATTGCCGCGTCTTTGAACCATGCGCTGCATGAATCCATGCTGCCGCCCCATTCTCACGATGCGGTTCGCGGGTTTATCGGAAATGGTGCCCGCGTCCTCATCCAACGAGGCAGCCCTGCGGGTTCCGCCGATTCGCTCATTGAAGTGGTCGAACAGGCATTCAAAGCGCATTACGACCTCCACTGGCCGTCGGGAACTATCGCCTATGATGGCATCACAAACCTGTTAGAAATCTTACAGCGCCACGGCCATCCGCTCGCGGTGCTATCGAACAAGCCACACTCATTCACCGAGGCAATGGTGGCTCGCCTATTTCCGACGATTCGTTTTGCGATGGTGTTAGGACAGTACGCAGGAATTCCCCACAAGCCCGACCCAACGGGCGCACTTGAGATCGCCGCCACGCTGGGGTTGGCTCCAGCCCAGTGCTGCATCATCGGCGACTCCACGATGGACATTGAAACCGCGCTCAACGCCGGCATGCGAGCCGTCGCGGTGACATGGGGATTTCACGACCGTGAGCGCCTGATTGCTACCGGCGCAACAAGCCTCGCCGATGATCCTGCTGCGCTCATGGCGATGATCGGTTAGAATTTCTCGACGATCAAAGGCGATTCAGCTCATCCACTTGGCGGTTGAGCGTGAAAAAGTCATAGACCCACCCCGCGATAAAAAAGCCGCCAGTGAGAAGCCAGACGATTCCAGTTCCAAATTTCCCAAGATAAAAACGGTGGATCCCGAGGTACCCAAAGAACGTCTGGAGGATCCACGCAACGGAGTAGTCATAGCGGCCAGATGCAAATCGGCCCGACGCGCCACGCTCCATGCCTGGGATTAAAAAAAGATCCACCAACCAGCCGATGCCTAACAGCCCCGCCGTGCAAAACCAAATCACTCCCGTGATCGGCTTACCGAAATAAAACCGATGGGCTCCAGTAAATCCAAAGATCCACAAAAGGTAGCCCACGGTTTTTGAATGGGTCTTAGTCGGGAACGCGCTCATCCGCCGATCTTACACCTCCATGCCCGTTCTTCCATGAAAATCCACCACCGACGTTCGCAGCCCGCCTGGACCTGCGAGGCGTCGAAGCGCTTGCATTAAGCGCTCGCTTCGTCCACCAGCGGGTAGTCAGAGTAGCCGACTGGCCCGTCGCCATAGAAGGTCGAAGGGTCCGGCTCATTGAGTGGTACCCCCTTGCGGAAGCGCGCGACGAGATCCGGATTCGCAATGGCCGATTTTCCGAATGCAACGGCATCAGCCTTTCCAGCGGCAATCGCCTCGCGTGCGCTGTCCGCCGTGAAGCCCTCGTTGGCAATGTAAACGCCACCAAAAGATTCCTTGAGCGACGGTCCGAGTGCGGGAGCGTCGTACGATTCACGGGCGCAAAGGAAAGCGATCTTGAGCTTCCCAAGCTCGGACGCAGCGTAATGGAAAACTTCGGCAATCGCCGAGTCCCCCATGTCATGGGCATCACCCCGTGGTGCGAGATGCACACCCACGCGGTCGGCACCCCAAACGGACACCACGGCATCGGTGACTTCTAGCAGAAATCTAGCACGATTTTCAATTGATCCGCCGTAAGCATCGGTGCGGTGATTGGTCGAGTCCTGCAAGAACTGATCGATCAGGTATCCATTCGCCCCATGGATCTCCACGCCATCGAACCCAGCGGCTTTCGCTTGGGTCGCCGCGTGATGGTAGTCTGCGATGATACCAGCGATCTCATGAGTTTCAAGCGCACGCGGTGTCACGAAATCCTTCGGCGGTCGGATCAAGCTGACTTGGCCGGCAGCGGCAATTGCGCTAGGCGCCACCGGAAGTTCGCCATCGAGATACACCGGGTCAGAAATCCGCCCGACGTGCCAAAGTTGCAGCAAGATTGTTCCGCCCGCTTGATGCACGGCTTCGGTGACGAGCTTCCAGCCGACCACCTGCTCGTCAGACCAGATGCCCGGCGTGTTTGGGTATCCGACGCCTTGAGGAGAAATCGAGGTCGCCTCAGAAAGGATCAGGCCGAAGCTGGCACGCTGCGCGTAATACTCCGCCATGAGACGGTTAGGCACTCGACCGGCTGAAGCTCGGCAACGGGTCAATGGAGCCATGACCATTCGGTTAGGAAGTTGCAAAGCGCCAATTTGGATCGGTTGGAATAATGGATCTAACATGTATTTTAAGTGAGTTGAGAAGGGATGAAATTCGATCTAGTGATGGATACAAAATCATTTAAGATCAAAGAGGATGGCTTCGGTATCACCCGCAGTACCCACGATTACGAGGTCGCCGGAACTTTCGAGGGCCGCGGCATCACCGGCCTCTAACAGTACGCCATTCAAGGTCAGTGCTCCTTTCGCCACATGCAGCCAGAGGCCGCGCCCATCGAGTAGCTGGTGGGTGGTCTGAGTGCCGTGTTGCAATTTCAGCAGATAGATGGAGGCGTCTTGAGCGATGGACGCTGATCCGTCACGCCCGTCGGACGAAATCACCAACGTCTTCGACTCATGCTCTTGCCCCTGCGTTGGAGTCCATTCCGTATAGGATGGGTCCAACCCTTTTTGGTTAGGCTGAATCCAAATTTGCAAGAAATGTGCTGGCTCTATGGCCGAGGGATTGAACTCAGAATGCATCACGCCCGATCCAGCTCGCATTAACTGAATTTCGCCGGGCATCATCACGCGGCTATTTCCCATCGAGTCCTTGTGAGCAAGTCGACCCGCAAGCACATATGAAAAAATTTCCATGTCGCGATGGGGATGGGTCGGAAATCCCCCACCACCAGCGACTCGGTCGTCATTGATCACGCGCAGCGACCGAAATCCCATGTGCTTCGGGTCGTAGTAATCCGCAAAAGAAAATGTATGCCAGCTATCTAACCACCCGTGATTTGCATGACCACGCTGACCCGCGCGACGGATGGTGAAATTTGATTCAGGACTCATGCACAAATCATAACCACAAACTACGCCATGCCCAACCCCCAATTCCTCAGTCCAACAATTCGGGGTAATGCTTGCGTGCCAGCGACAGCGATAGATCGAGAACCCCCTGACTCCGGTGGTGGCGGAGCGCCTCGTCCGCCATCGCCGCACACTCCGCGTGACTCAGTGAGCGGATCGCATGACCCACGCGAGGCACTTGCTGCGGCCCCACCGACAACTCCTCAACCCCAAGACCCAACAACAATGGGGTTAGGCGGATATCGCCTGCCATTTCGCCGCAAATTCCCGTCCAAATGCCATTGTGGTTGGCGGCATCGATCGTGTGTTTGATCAAGCGGATGACCGCTGGGTGAGTCGGGCGATAGAGATCCGCCACGTGCGGATTCACTCGGTCTGCGGCGACCGTGTACTGGATGAGATCGTTGGTGCCGATCGAGAAGAAATCGACCTCGGGTGCGAGCAAGTCCGCGCAAAGGGCGGCGGCAGGCACCTCCACCATGATTCCCACCGGGAGATCGTGATCAAACGGAATGCTTTCTGAATCCAACTCGTCCATGCAGCGACGAACCATCTCCTTGCATCGCAACACCTCTGACAAACCGGAAATCATCGGGAACATCACTGCGACCTTACCCAAAGAGCTGGCTCGCAGGATGGCACGGATTTGTTCGCGAAACATGGCAGGACGGGCGAGCGAAACACGGATTCCACGCCAACCGAGAAATGGGTTTGGCTCAATGTCGGTGAGAGGCTCGACCGGCAATTTATCCCCTCCGGCGTCAAGTGTCCGAATGATCACCGAATGAGGTGCCATCTCACGGGAAACCCGCGAATAGACTTCTGCCTGCCGTATTTCGTTGGGCATCTCCTCTCCATTGAGTAACAAAAATTCGGTTCGATAAAGTCCGATGCCCTTGGCACCGCTGCGCTTCACCAGTGGCAACTCATCGATCAACTCGATATTCGCAGAAACCGTGAGTGGGCGGCCATCCACCGTCTCCGTCGCGGCTCCGCGCATGGCATCCAATGAGCTGCGGACCTTTTCCTTGGCCAACATCAACGTCCGGTAGCGCGCCAAGGTCTCGGGCGAGGGATGCAAGATCAACTTGCCCGCGTAGCCGTCCAAGATCGATGGCGTTAGAGCAATGATATCGATGACCGCCGCATTGAGTCCGACCACTGCGGGAATGCCAAACGCCCTTGCGAGAATCGCTGTGTGGGAATTGACGCTGCCTTGCTCGGTCGCAAATCCCATGACGTGCCGACGTTGCATCGAGGCGGTTTCCGTCGGCGCAAGATCATAAGCCACCAGCACGTGATACTCCGGAGCGCCGGGTTGACGACCATCTCCATCGATATGAAAATTCCTCAACACCCGCTGAGCCACATCCTCGATGTCAGCCGTGCGTTCACGCAGGTAGGGATCTTGGATCCGCCTCATCGCCTCGAGGAAATTTTGCATTACCGCATAGAACGCATACTCCGCATTTTGCAGTCGGCGTTCGATGGCGAGAATCACCCGATCCACCACCGAGCGATCTTCCAGAATCATGATGTGTGCCTCGAAAATCCCGCTCTCTTTGTCGCCCGACAAATCCTCGAGGCGGCTTTGGAGTTCGACGAGTTGCCGCTTCGTGACATCGAGCGCTTGGAGGAACCGCTCGCTTTCGTGTGCGACTTCTGATTCTTGGATTTCATAGACCTCTGGGGGAGAAAACCCGCGGGCAACCACCTGGACCGGAGCGATGGCGATCCCTGGAGACGCGGGAATCCCCTCGTGAATCGTCTCTCGTAGATCATCGGTGGCACGCGTCATTTCTCCGCATAGTGGTTCCATCAGGGGTGGGAACTCAAGACGCAAATTGCCGGTCGCAGGCGCACCCATTCTAACGATTCCTGAAACTCACGGTTGCCAATTCCCATTCCCGTGCAATGTTTGCGACATGAAGCGCATTGCCCAACTCCTCACCGCCGCCTCCGCGAGTATTTTTGCCGGCCACATGCAAGCCGAACCGATCGCGTTAGGCGCGCCACTCCCGGTGATTGCTCAGCAAAACCAAAATGGCGAGCTGGTCAAATTGGCCGAAGCGGGTGCCAAGGGATACACGCTCGTTTATTTCTACCCCAAGGCCGATACCCCCGGTTGCACCAAACAAGCCTGCAGCCTCCGGGACTCCTACGCGACGCTCACCGAAAAGGGTGTCAAGATTTTTGGCGTGAGCGCCGACAAGGTCGCCTCGCAAAAGGCCTTCAAGGACAAATACAATCTCCCCTTTGACCTGCTTGCCGACGCCGATGCCAAGGTGATCAACGCGTTCGGAGTGCCCACCACCTTGGGATTTGCCAAGCGCCAGGCTTACTTGTTCAAAGACGGCAAGCTCGTCTGGAGCGACGCCAGTGCCTCGACCGAAAAACAGGCGGAAGACGTCCTGAAATTCCTCGCCACGCAGTAATATCAGAGCGGGCTGACGATTTCGGCGGCAACGGCGCCCCGATTTTAGGACCTCGATCCTACCTTCCTCATCCTTCCCGCTTGCCCAAGGCCGCTCGATGTCTACCCTTCGGGCATGTCTTCCTCGTTTGGCCAAGTTTTCCGCATCCACACGTTCGGCGAGTCGCATGGCGGCGGAGTCGGTGTGATCATCGACGGCTGCCCTCCACGCATCGCGGTTTCCCAAGAGCAGATCCAGCACGAACTCGACCGTCGCCGCCCCGGCCAGTCGGAAATCGTCACCCCGCGCAAGGAGCTAGATACCGCTGAAATTCTCTCTGGCCTCCAAGATGGTGTCACACTGGGTTCACCGATCGCCATCGTCGTCCGCAACACTGACCAACGTCCGGGTGCCTACGATGAAATGGCCGCGAAATACCGACCCAGCCACGCGGACTACACCTACGACGCCAAATACGGCATCCGCTCAGCCTCAGGCGGCGGGCGGGCCTCAGCCCGCGAAACCATCGGCCGGGTCGCCGCTGCCGCCGTCGCACGCCAGGTGCTCGACTCGCTTCACCCAGGCATCGAGGTCCTCGCGTGGGTCAAATCGATCCAAGAACTCAACGCCGAAGTCGACCCAGAATCCATCACCGCCGAAACCATCGAATCTAACATCGTTCGTACCGGTGACCCTGCGATGGTTGAGCCGATGATCGAGCGCATCAAGGCGATCCGTAGCGATGGAAATTCGGTGGGCGGCGTGATCGAGTGCGTGATCCGGAATTGCCCCGCTGGCCTTGGCGAGCCGATCTTTGACAAACTGGAGGCCGACCTCGCCAAAGCGATGCTTTCATTACCCGCAACCAAGGGCTTCGAGATCGGCTCGGGCTTCTCGGGCACGCTCCTCACTGGCCGCGAACACAACGATGCCTTCCGCATGATCGACGGCAAAGTCCGCACGCTGACCAACCGCTCTGGCGGCATTCAAGGTGGGATCTCTAACGGCGAAACCATCCTTTTCCGCGTCGCCTTTAAGCCCACGGCCACCATCATGAGCAATCAGGAAACGGTCACGTCCGACGGCGAAAATACCGAACTCCAAGGTCGCGGCCGCCACGACGCGTGTGTGCTTCCTCGCGCCGTCCCGATCGTCGAGGCAATGGCCACCCTTGTCCTAACAGACCATTTGTTAAGACAACGCGCCATCCAACCGATTTCCTAACAGAAACCAAAAACACCTCGGGAACCATGTCCCTCACCTCGATCCCCCAACTCAGCCTAGGTGCCGCGGTCATGGTCATCTTTGCGCTTTGTGCTGGGGTGATTTTTTTCAAACGCGTGGCGAGGATCGTGATGGGAACACTCACGCTTGCCGCAAGCGCATGGATCGCATTTCAAATCTGGCAGCAAGCACCGGACCTCGCCGTGCAATTGACCGGCAAGCCCAACGCATGGATCACAAATGGATTTCCCCTCTGCGCTTTTATCACCTCGATCGTAGTCATTCGCAAAATCGGCGGGATCCTCGTACGCCCCTTCGGAGGTGCGGGTGACGAGGATCGCCCACGGTCCGCATTCAGCATCGCGTTCGGCTTGTTGATGGCACTCATCCCCGCAGCCGTGATCTCGCTGGCGGGCATCGCATTCATCCACTACAGCGGTTCAGTCGAGGAAATCCGCCAAAACTCACGAAGCCACAAATCGCCGACCAGTCACTCGGAGCCGAAGCCATGGGTGCAACATTTAAAAACTGGCATCGAAGCCGCCGTTCCTGCGAGCTGGCTCAAAGTCGTTGACCCCTACGCCGAGCCTTCACGCCTCGCCCTCGCCAAGCTCATCACCGCCAAGTCCCAGGCCCCGTTGAAGCCCGTGATCAATCCTAAAACCGGACGCCCGATCCCGCGTGCCATCATCGTCGAGGATCCAGAGCTTCAAAAGCTTGCCCGCGACGGGAAGTTCGGCACACTCCTGCGCCATCCACTGCTAACCAAAGCCCTTGCCGACCCGACCATCAAGAAACTCCTCCACGAAATCGGCTTCTGATCCGCCGTCCTGTTAGAAGTTGTCGCCGCCATCCCATTTTCATCCTCACCTTGCTGAATCCATCCATGTTCTACCTCGTCACCATCGGCCTTGAAGTCCACTGTCAGGTCAAGACACAGACGAAAATGTTCTGTGCCTGCCGCACGTCCTTTGGCGACACGCCGAACACGCACACCTGCCCCGTTTGCCTCGGGCTGCCGGGCGCATTGCCGGTTCTCAATCAGGAAGCGATCGAGAAAACCCTGCTCACGGGACTCATGATCGGATGTGGCTCACCCGAGATCTCGAAGTGGGATCGCAAAAATTATTTCTATCCAGACATGCCGAAGAACTACCAAACGACGCAGATGGAGCTCCCGCTCTGCATCGGTGGAGGCGTGCCGCTTTACGATCATTGCTACCCGACGGATGTCCGCAAGTCGATCGCCAACCCTAACAAGACCGTCCGCCTCAACCGGATTCACTTGGAAGAAGACGTCGCGAAATCCACCCACCTCGGCAACTCGTCATTGATCGACTTCAACCGCGCGGGCACGCCGCTCATGGAAATCGTGACTGAGCCAGATCTGGAATCCGGCGAAGAAGCCTTTGCTTATGTCCGCTCGCTTCAAATGATCCTCCAGCAGGGCGGCGTGTCCGATGCCGACATGGAAAAAGGCCAGTTGCGGTGCGACGTGAACATCTCGCTGCGCAAAAATCCTGAAGATCCACTCGGCCAAAAAGTCGAACTCAAGAACCTCAATTCGATCTCCGCGATCCGCCGGGCCATCCATTTCGAAATCCAGCGCCAGACGGAGGAACTCGACCGTGGAATTCCACAAGTCCAGTCGACCCGACGCTGGGACGACGACCGTGGCGAAACCCAAATGATGCGGACCAAGGAGGATGCGCACGACTACCGCTACTTCTCGTGCCCCGATCTCCTGCCGATCCAAACCGCACCTTTGTTAGAAAAAGTCCGCCCGCTCGTTCCGGAACTTCCGCACGAACTCGCCATTCGCTTCGAGCGTGACTTCGGCGTGACCGCCTATGACGCCGAGGTGCTTTCGTCCGACAAGGCCCTGGCCGCCTATTTTGAGGCAGTCACCGCCCCAACGATCCCAGGAAAAAAGGTTGCGAATTTCATCATCAACAACCTGTTAGGAATTCTCAACGAACACTCTCTCAGCATTCTGGAATGCCCGGTGCCGCCTGAAAAAATCCGAGCACTCTTGACCCTAACCGAAAATGGCACGCTGGCAGCCAGTCAAGCCCGTGAGGTATTCACGGCGATGTTTGCCGAGCCAACCCAAGACCCAGCCGCCATCGCCGATCGTTTGGGCTTCAAGCCTGCTGAGGCTGGCGAACTCGAAGGGCTCTGCGATACGGTCATCGCCAACAACCCGAGCGAGGTCGCTGCGGTCAAGGCGGGCAACGAAAAGCTACTCAATTTCCTCACCGGCCAAGTCATGAAGTCCGCCACCACCAAGCCGAACCCAAAACTCGTCACCGAGATACTCAAAGCCAAACTCGGCTAAAAACGCGGCACATCGGGGAAATTTCACCTGCTTGCACGGCTTTAACACGCCTTCAGGGTTGCCTTTCTGGCGTGAGCGGTTATCAAACGGCGCGATGAAACCACTCTCCATCCTGCTCCTCACCCTTTCGCTTGCCGCCGTTTCCTGTGAACGCCAAGAGTTTGATGGCCCCAAGGGCACCAAACAACTGAATCAACACCACGCCGCCAGCACCGAACACGGTGAACACGCCGATGCCGCCGCACACGGTGAGCATGCGGAAAAGGCGGAACATTGATCCCCCCTTCAACGGCGCCGGGTGTAGCTCACAAAGCACTCACCAAGCTCGGGTCGCGCGTCGAACCGGCTGATTTGAAATTCCAGGGCACTCGGCAGGTACTCGCTCGGAATCCCGGTGGCGGTTCTCGCCAACTGCCCCCCAAAAACCGTGTGTCCGGCAAGCGTGACGTGAAATTCGTCGATCACATCCAGCTCCGCCAACTCGCGGATGAGTTGCCCCCCACCCTCGCAATGAAGCTGCTCGACCCCCTCATTCACCACCAGCGTGCGCAGAAATTCACGCAAGGTCGATCGATGCACCGTCACCCTTGGGTCGATTTCCCCTCGCAGTTCACCGGTCACCAACAGGTGAATCGCGCCACCCTCCTTGGAAAAAATCGGGTGCGCCGAGTCCAATTCACCGCTGCGTGAAACGATGCAACGCAGCGGCTGCCGCGCCTCTCCCGGCACCGTGAGCGTCATCCGATCCGCCTCCAACGTGCCCCGCCCCACCAGAATCGCATCGGCAGATTCCCGCAGTTCGAGCAAGCGCGTGTGATCCATGGCCGATGTCCACCCCGACGCCACACCGGCCACCGAAGTGATCTTCCCATCCGCCGAGACTGCAAGATTGGTGGAAATTCGCGGTCGCAACATTCCCAAAAGTGTCGCTGTTCTGGCCAATTTGCAAGAAATCCACTCAATCCCCCCTATCCTAGCCTTGCCAAATCCCATCGCGCAGTACATTGAGCGGCTGGTAAAAACCTAGCCCCCAAACCATGAACGTCCAAATTGCCCTAACACTTTTGGTCATTTTGATCACCCTGATCGCCTTCATCCGCGAATGGGCTGCTCCGGATGTGATCGCTTTGTCCGTGCTCTGCCTCGTGGTCGGACTCGGTCTGGTGGACTCCACCAAAATGATGGATGTCTTCAAAAATGAAGCCCCGCTCACCATCGCCGCCCTGTTCATCATCGGTGGATCACTCGAAAAGTCAGGAGCCGTGGACCACATCGGCCGGACGCTGCGGGATCGACTCTCCGGCAACACCCGCCTCGCGATCCTAGCGTTTTCCGTGATCACGGTGTTCTTCAGCGCTTGGATGAACAACACCGCCATCGTGGCGATCATGCTCCCCGTAACCCTCGGGTTCGCCCGCTCGAAAAACATCGCGGCCTCCCGACTCCTCATGCCGCTTTCCTACGCATCGATCCTCGGCGGCTGCTGCACGTTGATCGGCACCTCGACAAACATTCTCGTGAATGGCACGCTTCGCGAAATGGGCGTGAAGCCGATGTCCATGTTCGAACTTGCCCCGCTCGGGATTCCATTAGCAATCGCCGGGGTCGCTTATCTCACCATCTTTGGCCCCAGACTGATCCCTGCCCGCTCATCGATCACCGGGATGCTGGAAATCGAAAGCCGCACTTCGCCACTCTATCACCTGCTGATCGGCGAAAACTCACCGGTGATCGGTAAACCTCTCGCGGAGACCTCGCTGGCCGATCGCGAATCCGGTGTGCACGTGATGGAAGTGAGACGCAATGGCGCCCGCTTGATGACGCCTCTCTCGAACATCATCGTGGAGAAAAATGACCGTTTCCTCGTTGCGATCCACCGTCGCCGAGGCGGCACCGCGAAGCCCGATGCTCTTTTTCAATCGATCGGCGCTCAAGTGCTCTCGACGGTCGATGGCATCGTCTCCGAACTCGTCATCCGCGATGAGTCATCCCTCCTCGGTCAGACCCTCGCCGAGGCAGATTTCCGCCAATCCTACAACTGCGTGGTGCTTGCACTTCATCGCAACGGCGTGAACATCACCGACCGCATCGCTAAGCTCTCACTGGATGTGGGCGACACGCTGCTCGTGATCACCGCGCTCAACAACTTGGATGCGCTCGACGCCACTCGCGACTTCATTCTAACCGATTCGCCAGCCGAACTCCCCGAAGAAATCCACGTCAAAAAAGTCACCCCGCACGTGATTTATTCATGGATCGTACTCATCGGCGTCGTGCTTACTGCCACGCTCTCGGACGTCCTCCACGGGTTCTACCCGAGCATCCCGATTATTCCGATGCACTACGCTGCCATGGTCGGTGGACTGGCATTGCTCTGGATGAAAATCATCACCCCACGCGAGGCCTACGCGAGCATCGACTGGCAGGTTTTACTGATGCTATACGGTTTATTAGGCTTGGGAATGGCGATGAAGGAAACCCATACCGCCGAGTGGCTCGCCCGGGAAATCGTCCATCTATCCAAAAATCTTGTATCACCCGAACACCTGCCCCTCGCCTTGCTCTGGCTGGTGTTCATTCTAACCATTTGCATCACCGAGGTGCTTTCGAACAATGCGACTGCGGTCATGCTCGTGCCGATCGTGATGACGCTTGCCCATGAGATCGGCGTGAATCCACGCCCGTTCATCATGGCGGTCACGGTGGCGGCATCGACCGCATTTGCCCTGCCGATGGGCTACCAAACCCACATGATGGTCTATGGTCCTGGCGGATACAAATTTACCGACTTCCTCAAGGTGGGAATCCCACTGAATCTCATCTGTTGGGTCGTTTCCTGCTTGCTGATCCCACACATCTGGCCGTTCTAACAGGCCGGCCGATCACGCGGAAACATCCACCGTGAGATCGTCTCCAAGTCCTTCGATCACGGTTGCAAACGCGGCAGGTTCGCTGCCATCTTGGATGGAAATCAGTCCGTGCGCTCGGAACATCGGCTGGCCGCTCATCGGTGCACTCTCAAGACCGGTGGTCAATTCCTCGATGTTGCCACCGGCATTTGCGATGGCCGCCGAGAGCTCACGGACGATCCCGGGGCGATCATTTCCGAACACCTCGACCGCAAAGGTCCGCCGCACAATGGGCTCATTGACCGGCTCGCGAACCGCCTGAATCGTGAGCCCAGAAACCCCAGGAGCCTGCAATTCGTGGATCAGGGCATCCACCGCATCCGACGGACATTCGATGCGCACAATCCCAGCGAATTGGCCTGCCAAGCGCGACATGCGGCTCTCTAACCAATTTCCGCCATGACTCGACACCGCATCGGCCAATGAACTGACGAGTCCGGGTCGGTCAGCACCGAGCACCGTCATGACAAGGTAAATTTGCATGCCCACTACCTAGGCAATCCCCCGTGCAATGACCATCCATTTTTTGCGCCGCAACGCACCATGCCCCCAAGTGTCTTGCATCTTCGCCCAAGAACGCCCAACGTGATCCCGTGCGCGGTTCGCCCTTGATTCGATCCATTCTCCTTGCCCTCGTCCTTGCGGCAACGGGGGCTGGCTTGTTGCATGTCACCACTCAGAGGGCAACCCCAGCTTTGCCGCCTATCACCCACGCACCCATTTCAAAGCTGGAAGGGATGACCGTTCCCTTCAACCTACTGCTTTCCGCGTCGGCCGCCGCCATCAGCCTCGATGCAGGCCACCCCGTCCAACTCGCCACCGACACCTCCTCCATCTCGGGAAAACTTCTAATGGATCCGAAAAATCCGCGGATCGCCATCAGCATCCATTGGAGAAATGCCACAGTTCCCGACGAGCACCGCTTCGCGAAAATCACCTTCGACGTTCCAAAACAGGAAACCTTCGTCCACGTCTTCGACGCCGTGGGCGACATCGACGATTTCATCGAACTTCCGACTCCCATTTCAGGAAAATGACCGAGGCCCACCACGAATGCTGTGCCCACCATGGTCACCACCACGAGTTGGTCATCGAGAACGTCTCGGTGAATTACCGTCGCGTCCTCGCCTTGGCCGATGTTTCACTCGCCACGTCCTGCGGGAATCGCGTCGCACTCATCGGCCCAAACGGCGCGGGCAAAAGCACCCTGCTGAAGGCGATCGCTGGCCTCGTTCCCCGCACGGCGGGCACGATCCGCTGGCGAGGCACCGCAGTGAAAAAATGGTCGCGCGAATTCGCCTACCTACCGCAGCGCGAGGAGGTCGACTGGTCGTTTCCGATCACCGTGCGCGGACTCGTCGAAATGGGCCGCTACCCGCAAACCGGCTGGTGGCGGGCATTTTCAAGCGCCGATACCGAGGCGGTCGACCGCGCGCTTGAGGCGCTCGCACTCCAAGACCTGCAGGACCGACAAATCCGCGAGCTTTCCGGTGGCCAACAGCAACGCGCCTTCCTCGCTCGCGCTCTGGCGCAAGAAGCGCACGTTCTTCTGTTAGACGAACCCTTCACAGGTCTCGACCGCAATGCCTCGCAGTTGTTAGGCGATTTGTTAGCGAAACTCGCGCACGAAGGCCGCCTCGTGATCGCTTCGCATCACGATCTGAACACCGTGCCGAACTTGTTCGATGAGGCCTTGGTCCTCGCCACTCGACCGCTTGCGTTTGGCCCAGTCTCCGAGATCCTTACCCCTGAGAGGATCGAGCAGACTTTTTCCGAACCTGCTGCCCACGCCTGAACCATGATTACCGACCTTCTAACGAATCCATTCTACCAGCGCGCTCTCGTCACCGCTGGTTTCATCGGCTTCGCGAATGGATTTTTCAGCGGCTTCGTCGTTTTGCGCCGCAACGCACTCTCGGTCTCCGCGCTCTCCCACACGATGCTTCCCGGAATCGCCCTCGGCATTTTTCTAACAGGATCGCTGAGTCAGTGGAACGCATTCTTTGGGGCCTTGTTCGCTGCCTTGCTGGTCGGATTGGGATCGGTCGCGGTCGCACGTGGAAACCGAGTGGAACAAGGGACCGCACTCGCAGTTCTATACACCGCCGCATTCGCTGCTGGCATCGCCCTCCTGCCGAAGCTCGACACGCGCCAAGAGCTGGAACACTGGCTCTTCGGAGACATCATCGCCGTGGGAAATGCCGACATCTGGATCGCGTTCGGAATCGGTGCCTTCATTTTGCTCATCACGAATCTCCTGATGCGCCCCATCCTTCTCACGCTGTTCGAGCCCAACGTGGCCGCCGCACAAGGGGTACCCGTCCGCTTCATCCAATACCTGATCTTCACCCTGCTGGTCATGGCACTGGTTTCCTCGTTGCAGGCGGTCGGCTGCGTATTATCGGTCGGACTGCTGGTGACTCCTGCCGCAACGGTCTCGCTCCTCACCGACCGGACTTCGGCGCTCTTCTGGGGTGGCGGCCTGATTGGTGGTATCGGATCAATTCTCGCGGTACTGGTGTCAGGAAAATTCGGCATCGCGCCTGGCCCAGCGATTGTGATCGTCCTTGGACTGTTGTTTGTTTTGGCTTATCTCTTCAGCCCGAAGTACGGCTTGCTGGCACCCAAGCGGGGCTGACAAAAACCTCCACGCACCTTCCCTTCAACGGCGCTTGCACCCTGCGCCTCCATGCCCTAGAGATTCCCGGATGAAACGCAAACTCTCTCTCATTTCGCTCGCCATTTTTGCGGTCCTTGCGTCCTGCAAAGCCGACAAGGCACCCGAAAAGCCCGCAACCACGCCCGCCCCTGCCGTGGCAAAAGCCTCTAAGGTTCGTCTGAAAACCAACAAGGGTGACATCGTCATCGAGCTCGATGCAGAAAAGTCCCCGGTCACGGTTGCCAATTTCCTCAGCTATGTGAACCAAAAGCATTACGACGGAACCGTCTTCCACCGAGTGATCGACGGGTTCATGATCCAAGGTGGCGGATTCGCACTGGATGGCACCAAGCTCGTGGAAAAAGAAACCGGAAAAGGCATCGTAAACGAGGGCAAAAATGGCCTAAAAAACTCGACCGGTACCATCGCCATGGCACGCACCAACGACCCAAACAGTGCGACCTCCCAGTTCTTCATCAACGTCGCAGACAACGACATGCTTAATTTCCCCAGCAATGGCGGGTATGCAGTGTTCGGCAAGGTAATCGAGGGCATGGAGGTCGTGAATAAAATCAAGGGTGTCTCCACCACCACCGGCATGCTAACGATGCGCCACCCAAGCACCGGCGAAAAGATCGAAGCCCCAGCCGGCGATGTTCCAAGCGAAAACATGGTGATCGAGTCTGCCAAAGCCGAGTGAACCATCCCTAACCAAGCGACATGCAACTCTGGCTCTCGCCGATCATCGCCTTTTTGTTAGGCTCGATCCCCTTCGGCCTGATCATTTCACGGGCACGGGGCGTCAACATCCGCGAGCACGGCTCAGGAAACATTGGCGCAACCAATGTGCTCCGAGTGGTCGGTAAAAAATATGGCATCATCTGCCTAGTGTTAGACATGCTCAAGGGTCTCATCCCCACCGTGATCGCGATCTCACTCATCCGATTTGAGGGGATGAAAAACCCGATGCTGATCCCCCAGCTCACGCCTTATGCGCAGAATTTCCCGATGCTTACCGCTCAGTTTTTCCAAGTGCTAGCGGGGCTATTTGCCATTCTGGGCCACAATTACTCGCCATGGGTCGGCTTCAAGGGCGGCAAGGGCATCGCGACCTCCGCAGGCGTTTTAATCGCGCTGATGCCGGCCGCCGTATTGATCCTCGCAGCCGTTTGGCTTTTGGTCTTCATCATCAGCCGCTACGTCTCACTGGCAAGCATCGTGGCCGCTGCCGCATTGCCGCTGATGACTCTGTTAGGATCGTGGCTTCATGGAAAAATCCAGAATGGCACCTGGAACAAACCACTCTTTGGCTTTAGCATCCTCATCGCGGTCCTCGCCATTTGGAAGCACCGGTCAAACATCCAACGCCTCATGGATGGCACCGAACACCGCTTCAACCGCAAACCAAAATCGACCGATGGATGAAGCGATGTTGAAATCCGCAGCAATCCTCGGCTCGGGCTCATTCGGCACCGCAATCGCAAAGCTGCTAGAGACTCGTCTCGATGAAATCGTCCTCATCGGCCGCGACGCCGCAATGGCGGCTTCGATCAATCGTGGCCACCAAAACCCGACCTATCTCACCGACATTATTCTAGCAGAAAATGTCCGAGCATCCTCCGAGCTTGCCCAAGCACTCAATCACCCATTGGTGATCTTCGCGGTCCCAACATCAGCCACTCGCGAGACCGCGCGCAACCTTCGCGATGCAGGACTCCCGAGCCATGCGATTTTACTCTCGTGCGCCAAAGGCATTGAAAAATCCACCGGTGACCGCATGAGCCAGATTCTAGCAGAAATCTTCCCGACGAATCCGATCGCGGTGCTTTCTGGCCCGAACCACGCGGAGGAAATCGCCACGGAGATGGCAACCTGCGCGGTGATCGGCGCGGCAGACCACGACCTCGCAGTGCGCCTTCAAAACGTTTTCACCCTTCCCCACTTCCGATCCTACACGAGCGACGACCTCGCAGGGATCGAGTTTGGCGGTGCGGTTAAGAACGTCTACGCAATCGCCGCAGGGATGGCCCATGGCCTCGGCCTCGGCGACAATGCAGTGGCCGCATTGGTCACCCGTGCGCTCGCAGAAATGACCCGCCTCGGCACGGCGCTCGGCGGCCGACTTGAAACATTCTCAGGCCTCTCAGGCGTTGGCGATCTGATCGTAACCTGCTTTTCGGAGCACTCACGCAACCACCGAGTCGGTCTCGCGCTGGGCAGCGGCAAGACGCTTGAGGAAACAGTCGCCGCACTCGGAATGATCGCGGAGGGCATCCCTAACACGTTGTCGATTCACGAGGCCGCCCGCCGAGTGGGCGTCCGCACCCCCATCATCGATGCGGTGTTCAGCGTTCTCCACGAGGGCAAGCCCGTACCGCTCGCCATGAAGGATCTGCTCAACCGCGACTCACGTCCGGAGTCCAGTTAGACCCAAGGTCACTCGCTCTTGCGGTCAGTAAGACGAAGCGCGAGAAAATAAAGCCCACCAACCAAAGCGATGGCCGCAATGACCCAAATCGCCTCATGTTTCACCGCATGAATCAAATGGGTGAGATCGACACCCTTGCCATTTTTCAGTGCCTCCATTTGCTGGGCGTCCAATTGGTTCCCCACTTTTTGGCCGAGCACCGTAAGCACAGCGCACCAAATCGCGGATCCAATCACGGTCAGCACACTGAACTTGAGGAAGCCCATGCGGATGATTCCCGCGGGGATTGAGATCAAGTGACGAATCACCGGCAAAAGCCGCGCAAAAAAGATCCCGCCACCTTGGTACCGATGGGTGAACCGCTCGGCTCGCTCGATTTTTTCGGGTGGCATGAGGAAAAATTTCCCAAAACGCATCACCACCGGCCGACCTACAAAAAACGCAATCCAATAGGTGATGGCCGACCCAAGCCACGATCCAAACGTCCCGGCCAACACCACACCCAGCGCGGACATGCCCCCGCCCTGCGCCGCAAGAATTGCCGCCGGTGGAACCACCAACTCACTCGGAACTGGAAAAATCGAGCTTTCCATCGCCATCAGGAGAATCACCCCACCATAGCCCCACTCGTGAACCCAACTGAACCAAATTTCAATCAATGACTGCATCATAACGGGGCCGAAGATGAACAAAATCCGCTTCGTGGCAAGATCAACCCGCCGACTGTTGACGAGGACCCAAATCGAGACGTTATTGCGATGCAATTGGCTTTTGGAGTCGAGCCATTGTCGAAGGCACCCGCCCCCATGAGGTCGGATCCTGCGTGGCACTCGAACAATGGAAACACGCTATGAGATTCGAGAGAAAATCGGCCAAGGTGGACTTGGTGCGGTTTTTCGCGCCTATGACACTCGGATGAACCGCGAAGTCGCCATCAAGCGGATCCCCGTGACGGCCGACGACCCAGCACTCCAAGCGGAATCGACTCACCAATTGGTCAAGGAGGCTGGCGCACTCGCATCGCTCCAACACCCCAACATCGTCACCATTTACGACGTGGAATCGGATGCCGATGGCCCCTTCGTGGTGATGGAATTGATCAGCGGAAAAACCCTCGAAGAGCTCATCCAAGAGGCACCCTTGACTTGGCCGGACTTCCGCGAACTCGCGCTTCATACGCTGGAGGGATTGATCGCCGCCCATGAACTCAAGATGATTCATAGCGACATCAAGCCATCAAATTTGATGCTCAGCTGGCTGCCGTCCGGAAAATTTCAAACAAAAATCGTGGACTTCGGCCTCGCCACCTTGACCCACGCGCAGTCACACGAGGCGCTGAAATGTTCAGATTCCGTTTTCGGATCGATCTTCTTCATGGCGCCTGAGCAATTCGAACGCGCATTGCTCGATGATCGCGCTGACCTCTATGCAATGGGCTGCGTGTACTATCAAGCGCTGACCTGCATCGAACCCTTCCAAGGGACGACCGTTGAGGCAGTGATGAATGCCCACCTCGAGCATCGCGTGATTCCACTGCAAGATCTTCGGGCCGACATCCCAGTGTGGGCCAGCGAGTGGATCATGTGGATCATCAATCGCATGCGGAACGACCGCCCCGCATCCGCGCGCGATGCCCTTCAGGTGTTCCTCCAAAACGATCAGAACCACCCCCCAACCCGGAGCTTGGGGAAAGCTCGCGCGCGCAGCGCGACCGGACCAAGACCACGGCTTGCCACCCATGCAGCACCACCGGGCGCCAAACTCGAGCCATCTCCCGAGGAAATCGCCCAAGATCCACCCCCACCACTCGTCAAGATCACAGCGCCGCAACCCCTCCTGCCACCCGAAGGCTCCAAGCCGAGTCTCTACGGCGCGACACTTGTGCCGCCAATCTCCATCGCGACCTCTGCCATCCATCACCCCGTTGGAGCCCATGCCACCCCCATCAAGTTCCAGAAGGACTCAAGAATCAGCCTCAGGATCACGTTCGCCGCGGCAGGCATCGTGATGCTCGCTCTCGCTGGATCATTGCTCGCCAAACGCATCGATCAGCACCGGCAGAGTCTACGCCACGGCCTTTTACTCGACCAAGCCCGATCTTCTACCACCAAAGAAATCATCCTCTCCGGCCCAGAATTGAACCGGTTTCTCAATGAAGCGGCGAATGCCGACACCGAAGAAATGCAGCAAACGATCTTCCACCTTCTAACGATCGCAAAGCCGGCCGATGCGACGAACTTCGATTCATGCCTCACCGAGTTCGCGAGCACCAGCACGCAGTTGCTACCAGAGACCCGCAAGGCACTCATCCTCTCCGTTATCGGAAAACGCTCGAACTGCGCGATGGTCCCCAGTCTGCTAGACTTCGCACGCAAGACGAGGGACATAAACTCAGCGATCGCTGCCCTACAAGTTCTGAGCCCATTTTCAGGCGACGAGCAACTCCCAGATCTGCTGGCGGTGGTGCAATTTCACCCAAACCCCACGCTAAAGAAAGCCGCCGAGGAGGCACTGGTAGAAACACTCAAAAGAAGCAAACAGCGCGACGCATTCGCCAAACAGCTCGCCCAAGCAATCGATGGAACCACCGACCTCAAAATCCGCAAAACCCTCATCAAACTCCAATCCGCGAGCACCGGTGGATAACCTAACAAAATCTAACACCGCAAAAAGCTCATCGAGAATACACCACGACTGGACCCACCCCAGCACCTTGGACTCGCCGGAGTTTTTCGACCGCTTTCACCATGGCATCCGCCGCAACAAGCGCATCTTCAAGGGTATTGAGCCTTGAGAAGCTGATCCGTAAGCTGCTCTTCGCGCGAGCCTCAGGGATTCCCATGGCCAACTGGACATGCGATGGCCGCTGCTTGCCAGTCATGCAGGCAGACCCTGCCGCACAAGCAATCCCAGCCTCATCGAGCAGGATCAAGAGCCCCGCCGCATCACAACCGTCGAACGATAAGTGACTGGTGTTGACTAACCGATTTCTAACATCTCCATTGACAATCACTCCAGAAATCCCTTGAATCAATCGTGTTTCAAAGGCGTCACGGCATGCGGCGAGTGACACTTCCACTGCCCGACTCATCCACGCAGCAGCCGCACCCATCCCCACAATACCCGCGGTGTTCTCCGTCCCACATCGCCGCCCAGATTCCTGCCCCCCACCATGCTGCATCGGCACAAACCGCAGCCCCTCACGCACGTAAAGAGCCCCCACTCCCTTAGGGCCATGAAATTTGTGTGCCGACAACGAAAGCAGATCCACCCCCAAGGCCTTCACGTTTAGATCCATTTTCCCCGCCGCTTGAATCGCATCGGTATGGATGGGCACTCGGTGTTCTCTCGCCAGCGCCGCCGCTTCCTCTAACGGTTGAATGACGCCTGTTTCATTGTTCGCCGCCATCAACGAAACAAACGATGCCCCACCAAGAGCCGTCGCAAATGCGTCCATTTCGATCCGCCCACCCGAGGTCACCGGAACCCGAACCAACTCCCGCGAAAAACTCTCAGCGCAACGCAAAACCGCACTGTGCTCGATGGCAGAAACCACTGCTGCCCCAGGTGCCCCCAAGCGATCGAGCGAAACGAGCGCGGCATTCACACTCTCCGTGCCCCCTCCCGTGAAAACAATCTCCCCAGCATCTGCGCCAATCCACTCGGCGACCTGCCCTCGCGCTTCATCAATCGCGCGACGTGCCAACTTGGCCGCCGAGTAACTCCCCGATGGATTCGCGTATCCCTCACGCATCCAAGGCAACATCGCCTCTAACACCTCAGGCAGAAGAGGCGTCGTGGCATTGGCATCGAGATAAATCACATTCGGAGCATCTTCCTGCTCGGCCCCAAGATCAACCCGGAATTAATGCCTCAAGGTCTGCGCCCACCGCAGAAAGGCATCGCCCCACGTCGCGGCATTGCGCAACCACTCCATCCCAAACCCTTGGGTGTTCTCCCAGACTGACCCCGTCGAAATGCACAGCAATCCAGTCATGATGAGTAAATTGGCGAGATAAATGATCACGAGCGACAGAAACGTGCCGTTCTCTTTCAAATCCGGCTGATCGCGCGGAATCATCCAAATCGTCCACACCATGTGAAAAGTCCAAGTCGCCCCAAGCAATGCGTAAAGCACTCGATCCCATTCGCCCGAAAACCCCGCAAAATGCCGCGCGAGCAAGTAGAACACAGCACCCACCACCGACCAAAACGGCACAAAATAAGGAGACAGTGCGATGACCAAATTGGTCTTGTTGGTGGTGATGTACCCTCCCTCGGTGCTCACATGAAAATCGGTTACGCGCCCGCGAAATAGAACCACAAACACCGCATGCGTCAACTCATGCCCCAGCACATAAAGGTAGAGGAAAAACCGTTGGAACAAGCCAGACCAAAACCAGCCTAACATCACTATCACCCCGGTCGCAAAATACCAAAATTCTGCGGTCTTCCAGAAATTCTGATCCACCGTCGCCTGGGAAAACCTCGCGAGAAAAGTCCAACTCGTCACCCAACACAGCGGCAACATCACCACCGCCAGCACCCAACGCATCAACCGCTTCAGCCAATCGGCATGGTCGATGTCATCGTCCATCTCTGCGGCAGCCACCATCGCCCATACGAGCTTGTCGCCCGGCCTCCCACTGCGCCGATTGACCTGATCATGGGCTCGGCGACTCGCGGTGCTCAACACCTCGCCAAATGTCGCCCGCGCCCGCTTCTGATTTTTCAGAGGGCGTCGGGTAATCGGTCCAGCAGCGCGCTTTTTTGCCATGGGAAGTTGCGCCGAAACTATTTCGCAAAACTTAACAAATCAAGGCAGTTCGTGTTGCCAAGTTCAAAAACCATCCGAAATCCAAAGCTCCAAGAAAGACCAACCTTACCTGACCGCAACCCGTGCCGCGCCCACCCAGCGGACTCGCACGAATCGAGCGCCTGAGCGTGGTCACCATCCTTCAAACCTTCAGTTGCCTAAGCGTTCAATTTAAACGATCGTTCAAATTTTTTATTTTATTTTTTAATTCACACAAAATGAATTATTTACGATTATTTTTACTTAAAAAAAGATATTGATTTCATGACCATTGACTCCTCTCAACAGACAAACACGAACCTCTTGGAGCACCCCCAGCACTCAGTGACTGACCGTGAGCCCTCGTTGATTTGGGAAGCGCACGCACCCACCCGCGAGCACCACCACCAGTCATCGCTAAGTCTTTAGTGAGCATTCCACCCCTCGGATGGCTGACCACCCGAGCCAATGGAAATTCGAGGACCTCGACTGAAGCCCCCGACCGCCGCCTGACGAAACGGCAGAGTTTAGAACGAATCCCCTTGCGGCTGGCCCTCCAGCCAGATTATGAATTGCCACCCCGATGATGGAGGCTGCATAGAACCTTGAACCGAGTGAATCACAAGATGGCGGATGGATTCTGCGATCGATGGTGGGCACTTGGATGCATTCAAGGGGCGCATGCGCGCATCCACACCACCGGAATTCCTTATAGGGCCTGTAGCTCAGCGGTTAGAGCAGGGGACTCATAATCCCTTGGTCCAGGGTTCAAATCCCTGCGGGCCCACCTTTTGGATCTTCAATCGGTATCTCCTCATGACCTGACCCACCCAGCGAGTTGCGAGCCAAAGTCGTACCGATTTCGTTGCACGATTTTACTGAATTTCAACCTTCCCCCCGCTCCGATCCACTCATTTAATCAGGCATGGCTCATCAAGTTGCCCTGAAACACAATATCCAAATCGGCGTCGTTCCCACCCACCTCAAGTTTGTGGGCGGCATTGCCCCGGATGAAAATGGCAAGTTTCCCAGAAATTCAGACGGTGTCTTGGAGGTCGTCGCGGGAATGCAGAGGCTCTGCACCAGCTCACCGGTCAAGATGTCGATCGTCCAACTTTCATTTTTTTCCGCCTCAGACCCACAGGATGTCGCTGAAATGATCGACGGACTCAAAGCGCTCGGGCTAGAGATTCATTTCATCATGATGGTCGGCGGCGCCAATCCCATGAACCCAGCGGATGAAGATGCCGTGGTCACCCAGTTGGTCCACTCGATTCGTTCGGCCATTTCTCATGGCGTGCGCCACTTGTCATCAACCAGCATTGAGGAGTGGATGAATGCTACCGAGGTCCGCCGCGATGGCGCGGAATTTGAGGCAGCGATCGCGCAAAACCTCAAGGTCCACCTCCGCGCCTATGAGGAGTCTGGACTCGTAAACTCCTGCGTGGAAACATGGAACATCGAATTCCTCAGACCCGGAGAATTCAAGACCTTCACCAACCTCGAACGGGTTTGGCAATTTGTCCGCGCAGCCAATCAAGCCCTTGGAATCAAATTCTTCAAACTCCTCGTGGATGCGTCACACTGCGGCAACTCCGGACTGTCGATTCCAGAAAACCAAAAACTCATCGCGCAAATCGCCGAATCGGATGAACTTGGTATTTTCCACGCCTCTGCTCCTACGACCCGCGGCTGCCTCTCGACCGATGACGGCTGGATCGCTGCCCTGCTCACCGCTGCCGCGAAAACGGGCAAGCTCAAGCAGGTGTTCGTCGAGGTCTTCGACCACACGGATGCCGCACTCGAACTTCTGCGAAACGTCGAGCCCGGACACGGGGTGGACACACGCGATGGCCGCAGCTACGACGACGTCGTGACCGATGGGCTTGGCGACATCGCGCGCCGCTTGAACAACTTGCACGCCCGCGGATTTCTCAAGGACTAACGCACCCATGCATCACACTCACGGCGAGCCATCATTCCAACTGACCACTGCGGAGCTTTCGTTAGAAATCACCTCACGCGCGGGACATCTTGCGCCCGTGGTTTTCCATCTAACAGGACGCGACGTATCACCCTACGCGCTCGCACCTTGGAGCCCCACGGAGTTTCCAGAAATCCCGCCACTTCTCTCGGTGCTACGCGGGGATTTCTTCTGCCTGCCCTTCGGTGGACAAACGAATGGACCTCCTCATGGCGACCCCGCAAATGCGCCATGGAATCTAGCAACCCGCGACGATCGGTCGATTCACCTCACTCTTGAGGCTGCTGATTCAGGGGCACATGTTAGGAAAATTCTATCCACACGCGATGGTCATCACGCGATTTATTCCGAGCATCTCATCTCGAACATCTCGGGCGATTTCAATTACGGCAACCACCCGATTCTCGACTTGTCCCACCTGCAGATCGATTCCGGGCGGATCACCACGAGCGCATTCCGTTGGGCATCGGTTTATCCGGGTCAGTTCGCAAACCCCGCTGAGGGCGAAACGCAAGCCCTCGCCGAGGGATCGGCTTTCACCGATCTCAGCGCGGTAAATCTAGCGAACGGCGGCACCACCGACCTCACTCGCTACCCTAGCAGAATCGGCCACGAAGACCTCGTGATGCTGGTGAATGAATCGGCAAACGATGAGCAGCCCTTCGCATGGTCTGCGGCGGTCCTCGACGGCTACCTGTGGTTCTCACTGAAAAACCCCGCGGATTTCCCCTCCACCCTGCTGTGGATTTCTAACGGCGGCCGCACCGCTGCCCCATGGAACGCACGGCACCTCGGACGCATCGGCATCGAAGAAGTTTGCTCGCATTTCTGCGACGGCGTGGAAATTTCCCGCGAAAATCGGCTTTCCGCTGACCACATCCCGACGACCCGCCACTTCAACCCCAATGAAACGGTCTCGCTACGCATCGTCCAAGCCGTCGCTCTCACGCCGGATGGCTTCGGCTGTGTCCGCAGAATCAAACCCGCCGGCCACTCAGCCGTCTCCATCACGGGCGAATTCGGCCACGAAATCGTCGTCGCACTCGACTGGACATTCGTCGCCTAACCACCCAAATGTTTGATAGTTTTTCCCACCACCATCCGTAGCAACCGAACCTTATCGATTCATGAACCACCCACTGACCACCGCTGATCTATCCACCACCTCCACCCACCTCAAGCCGCTGATCGAAGGGCACTTGGAGGACACCGGAGGGCTTTTGCGCCTCTCCCCAACTTGGGTCCCCCGCTCGTTCCTCCAACCCGGCTTGCGGATCAAGCTACACCCGGATGACACCTACGCCTACGGCCTCAACCGCGGCGGCATCGATGAACGCTGGTTCGGCTCGACCACCGAAACAGCCAACGAGGGCAGGGCGGCCGATGAGGGGCTCTCTTACGTCGTTGTTGGCCGCGAACGTTTCACTCTGCGCGATGCCATCGCCGAAGTCGGCTCGGACATCATCGGCAAGTCAATTTGGGAAAAATACGGGAAATGGCCGGTTTATTCGAAGTTTTTCGACAACATGGGGCCCATCCCGCACCACATGCACCAGAGCGCGGAACAAGCCGCACTCGTCGGCCAAGAAGGTAAACCGGAGTCCTATTACTTTCCTCCCCAACACAACAACGTTGGCAACAATTTCCCATACACGTTCATGGGCTTCGAACCCGGCACCACCCGCGACCAAGTGCGCAAGTGCATCGCCAATTGGAACAAGGGCGAAAATGGCATCCTCGATCTATCAAAAGCATACCGCCTGAAGGTCGGTACCGGCTGGCTGATCGACCCCTGCATCCTCCACGCACCCGGCTCACTCTGCACCTACGAACCTCAGTGGGGCTCCGATGTCTTCGGCATGTACCAAAACCTCGTGGAAGGCCGTGAGGTCCCATGGTCACTCCTCGTCAAGGACATGCCCAAGGACAAACATCAAGACATCGACTTCATCATCGACCAGCTCGACTGGGAAAAAAATGTCGACCCAAACTTCAAGGACAACCACTACCTCGAACCCGTGACCGCCGAAAAGGGCGATGGGTATCACGACAAATGGATCGTCTATGGCAAGGTCGATGGCTTCCAGTATTTCACCGCCAAGGAAATCACGATCGAACCGGGCCAAAGCGCGACCATCAAGGACAACGGCGCGTATTCGCTGATCGTGGTGCAAGGCGAGGGCTTCGCCAACAAACTGCGCCTGAATTGCCCGAAACTCCTGCGCTTCAATGAGCTTTCTAACGACGAGTTCTTCTGCACCGAGTCCGCCGCAACACAAGGGGTCACTTTCAAAAACACTTCACTCACCGAGCCACTCGTCGCACTCCGTTACTTCGGCCCAGAAGTGAACCCAAATGCTCCCGCCATGGGCGCATACAAACACCAATGATTTTCAATTTCTAACGAAACCTAACAAACTAACAAAAAACAACCCATACCCTCCATGAAACTTCACAACGCGATGTGGCCCGGCCTAGTCGGCAAGGAACCCGGCACCGACCATCCACCGATCTCGCTCGAGCACATGCTCGAACTCACCGCCGCCGCAAATGTCAACGGCCGCACATTCGATGGCATCGATTCCTTTCTTTTCCACCCGCACACCGACCCCGACGCCTCGGATGACGAGCTGAAGCGCATCGCCGACCTCGTCGCCAGTCACAACCTCAAGATCGGCTCGCTGGTCGCGCCGATCTGGCCCGGAACCGTGGGCGATTCCGCCATGGGCGACGCCGAGGCTCGCAGCAAGTTCCTGCTCGCCGTGGAAAAAGCCTGCCGCATCGCATCAGTTTTTAATCAACATGGCGTCCGCGAATACGGCGTGATCCGCATCGACTCCGCCAGCTCGGTCGGAGATTGGGCGAAGGATCCCGCAGGCAACACGCAAAGGATCGCAGAGACATTCCGCGAGGCCGGAAAAATCGCTGAACAACACGGCGAGCGCCTCGCTGCCGAAGGAGAAATCTGCTGGGGCGGCATGCACTCATGGCAAGCAATGCTCGACACCCTCGAAGCAACCGCGATGCCTGGAATCGTCGGATTCCAAGCGGACCTCGCCCACACGTACCTTTACCTCATGGGATACAACGCCCCAGAGGCTGCACTCCTCAAGGAAGGCTACACCGATGAGGAGTTCTGGGCTGCGTACAAAACCATGACCGATGCACTCCGCCCATGGACCCTCGATTTCCACGTCGCTCAAAACGATGGCTCCGTTCATGGCACGGGCTCACACGACAAGACCGGCCGTCATTGCCCTGCCGATGATCCTAACGGAAAAATTGATATCGCCAAAGCATCCACCTACTGGCTCAAAGACGCTGCCAGCCGCGGCATGAAACACATCTGCTGGGACGGCTGCATGTTCTCTAACGAAACTCTCGAAACCCCAGCCACTTGGCAAAACATCTTGGCTGCGATGATCCAAGTCGATCAAGCAATCTAACCTATTTTTCATTATGAAAAAACCAATCCGCATCGGACTCATCGGTTATGGCTTCATGGGCCGTACCCACTCGAACGCCTATTCACAACTCAGCCATTTCTTCGATCACCAACACGTACCCGTTCGCCAAGCGGTCTGTGGCCGCGATGCGGAAAAGGTCAAGGCCTTCGCCGAGAAATGGGGCTACGCCTCCTACGAAACAGATTGGCGCGAACTCGTCAAACGGGATGACATCGACGCCATCGACATCTGCACACCGAACGACTCACACGCCGAAATCGCACTCGCCTGCATCGCCCATGGCAAGATGATCCTCTGCGAAAAACCGCTCGCCCTCAACGGCGAACAAGGCGAGCAAATGGTTGCAGCAGTCGAAAAATCCGGCCTGCCAAACTTGGTGTGGTACAACTACCGATTCCTCCCCGCCGTGACTCTCGCGAAAAACATCGTGGCCTCAGGCGAACTCGGACGCATCTTCCACTACCGCGCGAACTTTCTCCAGGACTGGACGATCTCCGAAGAACTCCCGCAAGGAGGCGCCGGCCTCTGGCGCCTCGACGCTGCCGCCGCTGGCTCCGGCGTCACGGGCGATCTCCTCGCACACTGCATCGATACCGCGCGCTGGATCAACGGTAACATCACTTCGGTTAGCGCGATGACCGAGACCTTCATCAAGGAGCGTGTCCACACGGCAACCGGACAAAAACAAGCGGTCACCATCGACGACGCCTGCGCATTTCTCGCACGCTTCGAAAATGGTTCACTCGCGATCTTTGAGTCGACACGTTACGCCCGCGGACACAAGGCACTCAACACTTTCGAAATCAACGGCGAAAAGAAATCGCTCGCCTGGGATCTCCACGACCTCAATCGCCTCGATTACTTCGACCACGGGGTTCCGGGTGACCGCCGCGGTTGGAGCAGCATCCATTGCTCCGATGGCGATCACCCCTACGCCGGCAACTGGTGGGTTCCCGGCCTCTGCCTCGGATACGAACATTCCTTCACCCATGAACTCGCAGAGTTCTTCAACTCACTCGACGACCCAAGCGCTCCAAAAGCCTATCCAGACTTCCGGCACGCACTCGGGACGCAATACGTCTGCGATGCCGTGTTAGAATCGGCCAAGACGAAGCAGTGGGTCGACGTGAAGCAAGCCTAAGCCGCCAAGTTCGCAATCGTGGGTGACAGTCCGTTCGCTCAGTTTTCTAACAGAAAATAACGACATTAGATCCCATTACTGCCGAAAAATCCATCATCACCAGCAAGGTCCCTCAGGTCACACTCGTGTTCTGGGCGATCAAAATTCTTGCGACCACGCTTGGAGAAACTGGGGGCGATGCGGTTTCGATGTCGATGAATCTTGGATATCTCGTCGGAACTGGCATCTTCGCAGTGCTGTTTTGCGCCGCAGTTTCGACGCAAATTTCTGCTAGGAAATTTCATCCAGCGCTCTATTGGCTCACCGTCATCGCCACCACCACCGTGGGCACCACCCTTGCGGATTTCGCAGACCGCTCCCTAGGCATTGGCTACACGGGAGGCAGCTTGATTCTCTTCAGTTTGCTCATCGGGTCCCTTTGGCTCTGGCATCGCACGATGGGCTCGGTGGCGGTCGATTCGGTGAACTCACCAAAATCGGAATTGTTTTACTGGGTGACGATTCTGTTTTCACAAACCCTCGGAACCGCATTGGGTGACTGGACGGCCGATAGCGCGGACCTTGGCTACACGGGTGCTGCGCTGATCTTTGGCGGCATGCTTGCAGCCGTGGCGGCCGGCCACTACTGGACGAAACTCTCGAAGACCTTGCTTTTTTGGGCCGCCTTCATCGTCACCCGTCCGCTCGGTGCGGTCGTGGGCGATTTCCTCGACAAACCACGCGACCATGGCGGCCTCGAATTGAGCCGCTACTCAACATCGGCCGCCTTGATTATTCTCGTAGTCGCGCTCATCTCGATGTTTCCGCAGCAGCCCGCTGAGCCCAGCCATTGATCCAACCGCAAATCCATGGTCTCGGCCACGCCACGCTTGCCAGCCCGCCTGACGATGAAGCACGCTCTCCGACCATGAAGCGAGTGATCATCCACACCGACGGAGGCTGCAAGGGCAATCCGGGCCCCGGCGGCTATGGGACCGTGCTGGTCTCTGGCAAGCACCGGATGGAACTCTCCGCCGCTTACCGCCTTACCACCAACAACCGGATGGAATTGCGCGCTGCCATCGCCGCGCTGGAGGTGCTGACCGAACCTTGCGAGATCCAACTTCACTCGGACTCGAAATACCTGATCGATGCCATCTCGAAAAAATGGATCGAAGGCTGGAAAAAACGCGGCTGGAAAACTGCCGATAAAAAACCAGTAAAAAACCAGGACCTCTGGCTGCTCCTCTTAGCAGCAATGGGCACTCACAAAATTGAATGGTGCTGGGTCAAGGGACACGCTGGACACACCGAAAACGAACGCTGCGACGAACTCGCCAACCGAGCGATCGCCGAAATGACGCTCTTGGAGGACGCCGGATTCGAGAGCCTGCAAGGCTGATCGCATCACGAGGCGACCAAGCCGCCACCCAAATCAAATCCCCCCTTTCCTCGCGGCATGAAATCGGCTATGTCTATTTCATGAATTTTAAATTTATCTGCACATTCATCCTCTTCGCGGTTGGGTTCCCCGCAATGGGCATGGCTCAAAAAACCTTGCCGCCCGCGACATCCCCGCGTCTTCCACTCCCCACCGTTTTCCAAGGTGCAGCGAAGTTCAATGCGATCCTCTCCAAGGCCATCCGCGAAAACTGGCGCGACCTTCCACTCAGCGAGCGAACCGTTCGCGTGGCTCGCGAGTTGGTCGGCACCCCTTACCTGAACTATACACTGGAGGTGGATGACCACACCGAATCCCCCGTAGCAAATCTAACAGCGATGGACTGCTGGACATTTTATGAAAACGCCTTGGCGATTGCCCGCCTCATCCGCTACCAGGCCCCGCCTTACAAGCCGCAGGATCTTCTCCACATGGTGGAAATCGAGCGCTATCGCAACGGCATCTGCACGGGAAGCTACCTAAGCCGCATGCACCAACTCGAAGAGGTGTTCTACGACAACCAACGCCGTGGCTACGCCTCAAACATCACCGCCCAGATCCCAGGCGCCGAAAAACTCCACCGCGAGATCCACGAAATGACGTTGCAATGGAAGGCATACCGCTACCTGCGATCCAACCCCGCTCTCATTGAACCCATGGGGAAAATCGAGGCCATGGTCTCAAACCTGCCCGTCTATCACATCCCAAAATCCAAGGTGCGCACCGCCGAGAAATACCTCAAAAATGGCGACATTTGTGCGATCACCACGAGCGAGAACGACAGCTACACGTCTCACGTCGGGATGATCATTCGCATCAACAACCGAGCCTATTTCACCCACGCCACCTCAGACCATGACAAGGGCCGCAAGGTGATCATTGACCGACCCATCAGCGATTACTTGAGCAGCGGATCGAAGCATGCCGGCATCATCATCTGCCGCCCGAACGACCTACCTAGATCAAAATCGAACAGCATTGCTCAACAGTAGCTAACCCCGAGGCATCGAGTCTAACCGTGAAGTTTCGGCACGCTCTTGGCGATCGCCTTGATGAACTCACCGGACTCTTTTTCCACAAGTGGACGCGCCAACATTTCCTCGTAGATGTTGATGTAACGCCGAGCCACCTCTTGGTGACTGAACTCACGCTCACTCTCAATCATGATCCTGCGGATCTCCCGCTCACGGACCTCATGAGGCAATGCGTAAAACGCCATCGCTTGATCGATCGCCCATCGGAAAGCGTCCGCGTTGTAGTGATCAAAGCGGAATCCATTGCCCGTCGATCCTTCGACATCCAAGTGGCGGATCGTGTCGTAAAGCCCACCCGTCGAGTGAACCACCGGCAGCGAGCCATAAAGCGGCGACGTCATCTGCGGCAGCCCGCATGGCTCAAACAACGACGGCATCAACATGAAATCGGATCCCGCATACGCGAGCCGCGACAACCGTTCCTCGAAGTCGACGATCGCGACACGCCCCCTCAGATCAAACGCACTGACGATTCGATCAATCCATTGCTGGTGCGGCCCATTGGCGACGACGACCACCTGAAGGTCGCGGTCCCAATAATCGGATACCAGTTGATGGAGAATGTCTGTGAGCAACTGCGGCCCCTTCTGCACGGGATCCAAGCGCGACGGCCAGAAAAAGATCGGCGCGTTGGGATCTTCCTCGAGCTGAAGTTCACGCTGCAACGCATGCTTATTTGCCGCCTTCCCTGCCACAAAGTCTGCCACACCGAAGTTTTGCGTCAGCGCATCATCAGTTAGAGGGTTATGGGAAATGTCAGGCGCATTCAAAATCCCAGCGGAGCACCCTGCCGCATCTTTTGCACGCAATTCGGCACGCACCGAGTCAGGAACCACCGAATGCCAACCCTCGACAATTTCCCAGAGGAAACGCGGACTCACGGTGTTGATGTAATGGGCCGCAAAAATTCCCGAGGTGAGCAGATCCACCGGCACCTGCGAACGCGCATGGTCGTAACTTCCTGGAGGCTCTGTGAAATAAAGATTCATCCAGAACTCAGCGGCATCGATCCCCGCTTCCTCAACCTGCGCAAGTGAAACTTGGCGCGTGTGGATGTTATGCACCGTAAACAAACACTTGATCCCTCGCCGCCGTGCCATGCCCGGAATCAATGCGGTCATCCAATCATTGCAATGAATCAAATCCGGCATGACACGCGGGATGATGTGGTTGATCAACTCACGCTGAAAAACCAAAGCGATCCGCATCGATTCGTCCGAATGATTGCTATAAACTTGGTCCCGATAATAAAAAATCCGATCCTCCGCCAAATGGATGTGTGCCTCAGGCAAGACCTCATGGTACTTCCGCAGCTCTTTTTCATGAAGGCTAAAAATATCCCCCTGAAACATCCGCCGGTAGTTTGGCATCGCTACATGAACATCCGCACCAAGCTCAAACAACGCAGAAACCAATGACGCCGACACATCCGCGAGTCCACCCGCCTTGGCAGACATCCGCTGAGCCATGTTTCCCATTCCTGGGGGAAGATAGGTGATCTCCGGTGTAACAATGAGAATCCGCGGCTTGGCGGGTTTGGGGGAATTGCGAGAAACAGGCATGAATTTAGAATTTAATCGAACAAGAACATGTTTGGGATTGCATCCGCTTGAAGCGAAGCGATCAGCGATATAGTTTGGTCAGTCTTTGGTGGTGTGGATTGAACTGCATTTGAAGAACAGCTCGAGTCAGGCGAGATCTGCTGCAAGATGCCGGATGCAGAACTGAGACCAAGTCTCAAGCCGGTCGAACAAGGCGCCATCGAGATCCTTGAGCAAGGAGAATGCCAGATCCGTGAGAGCATCCTCGCGGGAGCTCACTTCAGATGATCTTAGATCAACCAGATGCACGATGCCCAAGTGGACCTGGCCAACGGGATTGGATTCGTCGTTGAGAAGCGCGATGATCCGGTGCTCGTGGGACTCGGGCAGATTCAATTCTTCCTCGATCTCGCGCGTCACCGCCGCGTGATAGGCCGCAGAACCCGTTCGTCCGTGGTCGGTGTCAACTGGGTTCACATGCCCACCGACCCCCACCGAGATTTTCGCATGCAATCGGCTCTCGCCTCCGGCTTTTCCACGCGTGTAGTGCAGAATCCGATCCCCACACCGAAAAACACAGTATGGGATCAGCTGCTTGTGACTCGAGTCCTCCTCAGCAGCCGCACGATCCATGAAAAAATGATTCGCGGGATCAAGCAACCTCGCCACCGCAGCGTCTAACCCCTCAGTCCGGATCCCTTCAAACGCCCCAACTTCATCGAGCAACGCCCGAGGCACGACCAACACTTGCTCCCCTGCATACTTTGACATGCCTTTCAGCATAAGCATCCCGTGACCTTCGCCAAGTCCAGATCAACAAAGAATCAGCGAGAATTCTCTCAAAAACCGCAATTTGCACCCCTTCCCGCGGCATCCTACCCAAATCGTCCACCGATCCACTATTTTCCAAAAAATCCTCTTGCCCCGCTGCCCGCCCACCGATACACCTCCCTTCCACCCGAAAGGGGCGTTAGCTCAGTTGGTAGAGCACTTGCATGGCATGCAAGGGGTCAGCGGTTCGAATCCGCTACGCTCCACCACTCTGATGTGGATCTACACCAAAGACTGAGGAGGAGGCGTTTTTTCGGGGTTTCAGTTAAGTTGGTGATTGGTGGGTTTCATTCGCATTGGGCGATGACGCGCAGGCGGTAGTTTTCGAAATTGCTGAGGCCGCACGCACGACATGAATCGCAGAGGTCGTAGACTGATGGCATTAAAGTGGGAGTAACCGTGCAGGCCTATCTTTAGGTTGACAACCATCGGGGCACTGATGGCAATCGTGCCTTCTCCCCAATCGTGGTGTAGCCCTAAGTCTCATGGGGGATGAGGTGAAGTAGCGGCTGTGGGACTCGAACCCACACTCGTTAGAACTCGATTTTGAGTCGAGCGCGTCTACCAATTCCGCCAAGCCGCCTCGGGGGCGCACAGAATGGATGGACAATCCGGTGAGGGCAAGAGGATTTCTCCCCCATCAGCGGATTTTAAGGCATAAAAAACGCCGCCCGGCATGAAGCTGGACGGCGTTTGATGATTTTCAGGTTCTGGGCTGCTTAGGCGGCCTTGGAAGCGGCTTTCGCTTCAAGGGCCTTCTTCGCTTGCGCAACGATGGCTGAAAATGCGGCAGCGTCGTTGACAGCGAGATCCGAGAGGATCTTGCGGTCAGCTTCGATTCCGGCAGCTTTCAGGCCTTCGATGAAGCGCGAATAAGTCAGATCCTCGTTGCGGCATGCAGCGTTGATACGCTGAGTCCACAAGCGGCGGAATTGACCCTTGCGCCTTTTGCGATCCCGATACTCGTAGGTCAACGCCTTGCGGACAGCGTCCTTGGCGTAGCGAAAGAGTTTCGAGCGGAAACCGCGGAAACCCTTGGCACGAAGCAGCGTCCGCTTGCGGCGGGCACGGCTGGCCGGTGAGTTAGTGGCACGTGGCATATGGTATTATTGGTTTGAACAGACCGTTATTTTCAATTCCTTCCACAGTCTCGACTGTTCTTGTCTCCCTCTCAGGATCAGGCTGTGTAAAGGCCGTCCGATTCGCGGACGGGGCGTATTATTCGTTGCTGCGATTCAGTTAACGGGAAAAAGGAAGATTCTCCCTGACGTTGCGAAGGTCAGCATCGGAGACGAGAGCAGCTTGCCCAAGACGACGCTTGCGCTTACTGTTCTTGCCTTGCAACAAGTGGCGAGCCCCTTGTTTCCGACGAAGAATTTTCCCTGTCCCAGTGACTTTGAAACGCTTGGCAACGGCTTTCCGTGTTTTTGCTTTTCCTCCGACTCTTGGCATGGGACGGGCAACCTAAGGATCAGGCTCATATTGGCAAGGCAAAAATGGGATTTTTCGTCCGAAACCCCGAAGATGCCGAATTCTGACGATTTTCAACTCCGCACTCGCCACCTTGCCGCCGTCCCGCTTTGATCCGCCTGCCGATGGCTTCTTCATTTTCTTTCGACTCGCTCAATCAAGCCCAGCGCGAAGCCGTAGGCTCTTTGGACGGTCCTGTGATGCTTCTCGCGGGGGCTGGCACGGGCAAGACTCGGACGGTCACTTGCCGGATCGCCCACATGCTGGAAAAACGAATCCCCGCTTCGGAAATCCTCGCGGTGACCTTCACCAACAAAGCTGCCAGTGAAATGCGCGAGCGGATCGCTGGCATGGTTTCCAAGAAATCGGCGGAGGAAATGACCGTTTGCACTTTCCACTCGCTTTGCGTCCGCATCCTCCGTGGTGGCATTGAAAAACTCGGCTACAAGAAGAACTTTTCGATCTGTTCCCACTCCGACCAAGTTGGATTGATGAAACAACTCCTCGTGCGCAAGGGCGGCACGTCCGAAAAGGTGAAGCCTGAGGATGTGCTTTCCGCGATCTCAAAGGCAAAAAACAAGGGCGTGGACCCAGCAAGTTTGGAAGACGAATACTTCGCCACGCTCGCGGTCGCCTACCAGAACGAGCTGCGTGCGCAAAATGCCGTCGATTTCGATGACCTTCTCCTCCTCGCCGAGCAAATCCTCCGAGAACACGCCGATGTCCGCGAGATGTTCCGCCAACGCTACACCCGCGTCACGGTCGACGAGTTCCAGGACACCAATGCACTCCAGATGCAGCTGCTCCAACAGCTCGTCGGCCCACCCAACTACCACGTCTGTGTCGTTGGCGATGACGACCAATCGATCTACGGCTGGCGCGGCGCAGAAGTCGCCAACATCCTGCAGTTTGAGAAATTTTTCCCAAACCCCAAGGTAATCCGCCTTGAGGAAAATTATCGCTCGACCCATGCCGTGCTGCACACCGCCAATAGCTTGATCAAGCACAACATCGGCCGGCGCGAGAAAATCCTGCGATCCACCCGCAAAGCGGGCGACCCTGTTCGAATCGTAGCGATGCCCGGGGACGAGGAGGAAGCGGAATTCATCGCCGAGGAAATCATGGCGGACAAAGGTGCCGTCGGTCGTGAGTGGGAGGACTTCGCGATCCTGTTCCGCACAAACAGCCAGAGCCGCAAGCTGGAGTTGGCGATGCGCGAGCGCAAGATCCCCTACCGGATGGTCGGCGCTCAAAGTTTCTATGACCGCCGGGAAGTTAGAGATGTGTTAGGTTATGCACAGTTGCTGGCATCACCCGATGCGGATGTCCCATTGCTCCGCGTGCTCAACGCACCTAACCGAGGCATTGGACAAACGACGGCCATCCTCGCGACCGACTGGAGCCGCGAGCATGAACAATCGGTCTGGCAGGCACTTTGTGATCCCAATTTCACCGATCAATTGGGCCCCAAGGCGACCAACGCCGTGCAAGAGTTCGTCGCAACCATCGCCGGTGCCAAGAACCGCATCGAGATCGCCAAGGAAAACCCTGCCGATGTCCTCGATTCGCTCATCAAGCAGATCGAGTACCTCCCATGGATCGAGCGGGCCTGCAAGACCGACAGCGAACGCCAACAACGCGGCGAAGGAATCGCCAGCGTGATCGATAGCCTACGCAAGCACACAGAGAAGGGCAAAGGACTGCAGTCGTTTATCGACCACAGCGCACTGGCGTCGGAGCGCGAGGATGACGATCTTGAAAAAAAACACGGCGTCACGCTCATCACACTCCATGCCTCGAAGGGACTGGAGTTTCCCATCGTTTTCCTCGTCGGGCTTGAGGAGGGATTTCTCCCCCACACCCGCAGCATCGCCGAGGGTACGAAGGACGAGGAACGCCGACTTCTCTACGTCGGCATCACCCGCGCCCAGGACAATCTCACCATGACCTACTGCGCCACTCGCATCAAGTGGGGCCAAGAAACCGGTTGTCAGCCCAGTTCATTCATCGGCGAGCTCGATGACGAGTTTCTCGATCATACCACCTACGACGATATCCTCGGCGCGGCCCCAAGCACCGATGAACTCGCAGATTTCTTCGGCGGATTAAAAAATCTGCTAGATGATAATGATTAGGTGCGGATGATGCCACAAGGCGCATCATCTGATCGTCAAAACGGCTCATCGTCGTTCCATGGATCTGGCTCGCCGACCTGCCACTCTTCGACAAGTTCAGGAGGGAAATCCTCAAGAAATCTTGACGGCCGACAAATGATATCTCCGCTGTATGACTTGGGATTCATCATCGGAAAGCTTAGGTAAAGTTCATCCTTCGCTCGGGTGATTGCCACATAGAACAAGCGTCGTTCTTCTTCAAGCAGTGGCACATCGTCTGCCTCAAGAATTCGTCCGTTAGGAAATTGTCCATCGACTAACCAGATCAAGAAAACCACCTTCCATTCAAGGCCTTTTGCCTGGTGGATCGATGATAGCGTGACCTTCTCATCATCGCGCTCACTCTTGTCGCCAGATGGATCACCATCCACCGAACTCATCAGCGAGAGTTGTGCGAGAAACTCAGAAATATCGTCGAAGGTGCCGCCATACTGCGAGAGTTGTTCGATGTCGCTGCGGCGGTTTTCGAAGTTATCAAAACTCGCTTGCAGGTAGTCATCGTAGATCCCCTCGAGGATACTGAAAATCATGTCGGATGGCCGTGCGAAGTTGCCATCAGGCGTGAGCTCATCTAGCACGAAGCAAAGTTGTTCCCAGTGCTTGATCGCCTTCTTCGGCACCTTAAATTTTAGTAACACCTCGGACCATTTCGCTGGCACTTCATCCTTGGTGGCCCACCCACTACCCAACCATTCGGACCACAATTTTTGCGCAGCAATCGGGCCGCAGCCAGGCAAGAGATTCACCATCCGCAAGAAGCACACTTCGTCACGTCGGTTCACCACGAAGCGCATGAATGCGGAAATGTCCTTGATGTGCGCCTGCTCGAAAAACCGTAGCCCACTGGTAATCCCAAATGGGATCCCGCGCACGGTCAGCTCCATCTGAATCTCGAGGCTCTGGAAATGTGCCCGATACAGCACCGCCATTTGCTCTAACGGAATTCCCTCATCTCTCAACTCCAGCATCCGCTGCGCGACAAATGATGCTTGGCTGCGCGGGTCAGGAACCGCGACGAGCGCTGGCTTCACCCCCGTGGACTCGCGGGAGGATCTCAGATCCTTCTCGAAACGCCCGGAGTTCGCGCGAATCGCCGCATTCGAAAGATCGAGAATTTCTGGCACGCTCCGGTAATTCGTCTCGATCGTGAAGACTTTCGCGCCCGGATAACGCACTGGAAATCCAAGGATGTGTGCCATGTCTGCACCCCGCCACGAGTAGATCGATTGCGCATCGTCGCCGACGGCCATGAGGCTGTTCGTCTTGCCAACGAGCAGATCGATCATCTGCCCCTGCACCGCATTGGTGTCCTGATATTCATCAACGAGAACATGCCGAAACTTTTGCTGATAGATTTCTAACAAATCCGGTCGCTCGTCAAACAACCGAACGGTCATGACCAAGAGATCATCGAAGTCCATCGAGTTGGTCGCGAGCTTTTTGGCAATATAGCCCGTGCGGACGAGTTCGATTTTTTCCGTCCAGTCGTAGAAATGGTCGTATCGTGCCGCGATGACATCCTCGAGGGAATCACCGGTGTTTTCGATGAGGCTAAACATCGATGCTAACACATCGGGCTTGGGAAATCTGCGCACTTTCGTGTCGATGTCACAACTCGCAATCACCGATGATAGCATCGACTTTTGGTCATCGCGGTCGAGAATCGAGAACGATCGCGTGAACCCAAGATCCTCCGCGTGACGACGGAGAATGCGGCTACCGATCGAGTGGAAGGTTCCCGCCCAAAGGTCCGAAGTATCATGAGGCACAAGGTCCCTCACCCGCTCGGTCATTTCTCTAGCAGCTTTATTGGTGAATGTTAGCAGCAAGACCTGCTTGGACTCGATCCCGTGATCTAACAGCCATGCGACGCGATATGTGAGAGTGCGGGTTTTTCCAGAGCCTGCACCGGCGATCACGAGCGCCTTACCGGGTGGTGATGACACGGCTTCGTATTGTTCGGCATTCAGCGCAGCCACGTAATCGATGCCGGAGGCGGCAACCGATGATGAGCGGTGAAGAGTGTATTGACGGGCCATGTGCGGCAGCACCGTGACACCGAAACCGATGCAGAGCAACCCACGGCTGCGAATGAGGCAAACTACGCGCCCAAATAAGCCGCTTGGACCTGCGGATCCGCCTTCACCACGGCGGATGGGCCTTCCAGCAGGATTTCCCCGTCTCCAGGACATACGCGTAGCTGGAAACATCGAGCGCCAAATTCGCGTTTTGCTCGACGAGCAAAATCGTCAAGCCCTGCTCGCGGTTGATCTCCACGATCCGCTCGAAAATGGTCTTCACCAACAGCGGCGCGATCCCGAGCGATGGCTCGTCGAGCATGAGAAATTTCGGCTTACTCAGGAGGGCCCGACCGATCGCCAGCATTTGTTGTTCCCCACCCGAAAGCGTGCCCGCCGATTGACCTTCCCGCTCCTTGAGACGAGGAAACAATCCGAAGACATAGTCCGTTTGTTCTGCGATCCACTTGCGATCTTTTTGCAGGTAGGCCCCCATTTTGAGATTCTCGCGGATGGTTAGGTTCGCAAAAACCATCCTCCCCTCAGGCACGTGACACAACCCGCGCGACACCACCTTTTCCGGCGGGAGTTTTGAAACTTCATGGCCGTCGTAGTGAATGGAACCGGCGGTCAGTTTCACCAAACCCGAGAGCGCTCGGAGGGTCGTCGACTTCCCCGCCCCGTTGGCCCCGATGAGCGTGACGATGCTCCCCTGTGGCACATGCAGGCTCACGCCGTGCAGCGCTTTGATCGAGCCGTAGGAGACGTGAAGATTTTCGACCGTGAGCAAGGTGGTGGAGTGGATTAAAGGTAAACGAGCGGGTGGGACATCAGACGTCCCCGGGTAGCGAGCGCCTCAAGTGGCCGAGCAGTCGGTTTTGGTGTGCGGCTGCGATGCAAATCGACCTAAGGGCCTCAGCTGTTAGAAACCCACGGCTCGTCGCAAGGTGTGAATGCACAATGACATCCTGTAAGGAATCCGATGCCATTTCGATCCGGCGCACCAAGCTGCTGCGTGACCCCGTCGAGCTCCCGTCTGCGATGAACGTGCTCACGGAAACTGCTGCGAGACGGATCGATTGCATCAGCCCAAAACATTCATCTGCGGCGGAAACTCGGGTGCAGGAATACACGACATCGGTGAAGTCGACCGACTTCTCCCAAATATCCAATTTTTCAAATCCAAACATGATCGTGTAATTCTTCCTAATCCATCGCACTCGATGATTCAGTGGCCGCACCGAGGTACGCCTCGATCACCTTTGGGTGAACTTGAATCTCCCTAGGCGTACCTTCGGCGATTTTCACTCCGTATTCAAGCACCGCGATGCGCTCACAGATTCCCATGACCACCTTCATGTCGTGTTCCACCAAAAGCACGGCGAGGTCATAACGCTCCTTCACGAAGCGGATCAACCGCATGAGGTCGTCCTTTTCCGAGGGATTCATCCCCGCTGCAGGCTCATCGAGCAGCAAAAGCTTGGGACGTGTGGCAAGCGCCCGCACAATCTCGAGGCGCCGTTGATCTCCGTATGGCAGCGACACTGCGAGCTCATCCCGCTGAGACGCGAGATTGAAAATTTCTAACAGCTCGATGGCATTCTTCTCTGTCTCCGCCTCAGCATTTCGCCATTTTTTCCCGCGCCAAAAAGCGCTGAAATAACCCTCGCCGTTGTGCAAACGAGCCGCAACTCGGATATTGTCGATCACGCTCATGCTCCGGAACAGACGGATATTTTGGAACGTCCGAGCGATGCCCGAGGCAGCCAAGCGATTCGGCTTCACCCCACGTGTGTCCTTACCTGAGAGTCGAATTGAGCCTGAAGTCGGTTGATACACCCCGGTGATCATGTTGAAGGCGGTGGTCTTGCCAGCTCCATTTGGGCCGATGAGTCCGACGAGTTCTCCATCGCCGACGCTGAGATTCAATGCCGAAACAGCGGTTAGACCACCAAAGCGGATCGTGGCCTGTTCGAGTGAGAGAAGCGGCGCATTCATGGTTGAGGGCGTCGTTTGAAGTGAAATGAGAACAATCCCGCTGGCCGCAAAAGCATGAGAAGGATGATGAGTAGCGAATAGATGATCATTCGATATTCCGAGAAGTCCCGAAGTAGCTCGGGCATGAGCGTGAGCAGAATCGCCGCAGCGACCACCCCGACCGTGCGACCCATTCCTCCAAGGATGACCATGACCACGATCTCGATCGATTTCAGCCAGTCGAATCCCGTAGGCGAGAGAAACTGCTTGTGGTGGGCGTACAAGCCACCGGCGATTCCTGCAAAAAATGCACCAGTCACGAAAGCCGTCACCTTGGTCCGAGTGGTATCCACGCCGTTCGACTCGGCGGCAATTTCATCATCATGCACCGCAATGAACCCGCGCCCGTAGGTGGAATTCACGAGGGTTGAAATGGCATAAATCGTGATGACCGCAAAGCTAAAGGTCCACCCGAGCGTGGTGAGTTTTGGAATCCCCTTCAGTCCGCTGGCTGCGCCGATGGCCTCGGTGTTTTGCGCGACTACGCGGATGATTTCTCCGAACCCGAGCGTCACAATCGCCAAGTAGTCACCGCGCAAGCGAAGCGACGGAACCCCGACCAACAAACCGACCAACGCCGCTACCAAACCACCGGCAACGAGCGATAGCGGAAAGTACCAGAATACGTGGCTCAGATTGCCCGCATGAAGTGAGACCCAAGCCGAGAAAAATCCGCCCACCGCCATGAATCCCGCGTGTCCCAAACTGAATTGACCGGTGTGGCCGTTGATCAAGTTCAGGCTGGTCGCAAGAATGATTGCGATTCCCACGTCGATCGCGACTCCGAGGTAGTAGCGATTGAATTGTGGGCTGAAGTAGGATGCGACGATCGCGAGTGCGATGCCCACCAGTAGCCAGCGTTTTGCTCCATTCAATGGCATTAGACTTTCTCAACGGATGAGCGGCCTAACAGGCCAGCAGGTTTCACGAGAAGGATCAAGATTAGGATGCCGAAGGCGAAGGCGTCGCGGTAATTCGACCAGCCCTCGATGCCACCCGCAAAGGTCTCTAACAATCCGAGAAGAAAGCCCCCAAGCACTGCGCCGGGAAGATTTCCAATTCCACCAAGAACCGCAGCAACGAATGCTCGCAATCCAGGTTGCACGCCCATGAGAGGCTCAATGCTCGAGTTGAGCGAATAAAGAATGCCCGCGACAGCAGCCAGCGCCGACCCCAGTCCGAACGTGAACGAGATGATACGATCCACCGGCACCCCCATCAACGCTGCGGCCTGTTGATTGAAGGAAACCGCACGCATGGCCGTGCCGATGCGAGTTTTTTGGACGATGAACCACATTCCACCTAACAAAACTAATGTAACTAGCACCGTAAGAAGATCCTTGCTAGAAATCACCAGATTCCCGAGATGGATTGCACGTTCCGTGATGAGTTGCGGGAATGCCTGCGGGGCCGAACCCAACACTCTTTCGTTTTGTGCGGTGTTCTCGATCAAAAGCGAAACGCCGATCGCGGTGATCAGCACCGTGAGCTTCGGACGATTTCTCAGAGGTCGGTACGCAAGGCGTTCGATGGTCATGCCGATCACCGCACAGGCGGCGGCCGCTAAAATAAACACCATGATGCAGGCCAAAACGGATTGCGACCCAAAGACCTTCTCAATCTTCGGCGCAATGTAAAATGCGGAGAACGCACCAAGCATGAGCACATCGCTGTGTGCGAAATTGATAAAACGCAGCACCCCATAGACCATCGTGTAACCCAAGGCAATCAGCGCATAAATCGCCCCAAGCCCGAGGCCATTGATCAACTGCTGAAAAAACCAATCCACGAATTGTTAGAACTTTGGTACTATGAAAATGTTAGAGTTCGCTTAGAATTCTCAAGGATTGACGGTCGCGCTGTAGGTAAACTTCCCGCCTTTGATTTGAATGAAAACCAGGGCCTTCACCGCATCGCGATCGGCGTTGAGTGAAATCTTGCCGCTGGCACCCGCGAAATCTTTAGTCGTGGCGATCGCCTCCCGCAGGGCGCCAGACTCGGTGGAATTTGCGCGTTTGATCGCATCCACCAACACCATTGCAGAATCGTAGCCGAGAACCGCCATGGCATCGGGTGACTTGCCGCTGAAGCGCTTTTTGTAGGAATTAACAAATGAGGTCATCTCCGGTGTCGGCTGCTCAATCGAACAATGAGTCGAAAAATAATGGCCTTCCATCGCATCCTTGCCGATTTCTAGCAGACTTTCGCTTTCCCAACCGTCGCCACCGAAGATAGGGATGCTCATGCCAAGTTGTTTTGCCTGAATGCAGATGAGCGCAACATCGTTGTAATAACCCGGGAGAAAGATCGCATCGGGAGCGTCGCTCTTGATCGCCGTGAGCTGACCTTTGAAATCTTTGTCGCCACCATTGAAATCGAGCTCAGTGCCGACCACGCCTCCGCTCGTTGCGTATTTTTCCTTGAAGCTCTTTGCGAGACCTTTGCTGTAATCGCTCTTCACGTCGGTTAGAATCGCGACCTTTTTTGCCTTAAGCGTGCCGCTGGCGAAGTTTGCAAGTGCGCCGCCTTGAAAATTGTCGTTGAAGCAGACTCGGAAAACATAGTCACCCTCACGAGTCACGGTTGGGTTCGTGGAGGCGGGTGAGATCATCGGCACCTTGTTGAGTTGGCAGATGGGGGCAGCCTCAAGCGAGCGGCTGGAAGCAACCTCTCCGAGAATCGCGATCACGCCGTCTTTCGAAATGAGTTTATTGACTGCATTGGCGGGTTCACCGGCCTTGGTTTGGTCGTCCTCCGTGAGCAGCTCGAGCTTTTTGCCGAGCACCCCGCCAGCGGCATTCACCTGCTCGATGGCAAGCAAAGTGCCCTCATGGGAAGACGTACCGAACGTCGCTTCCTTGCCAGTCAGGGAGGCAAACTCGCCGACTTTGATCGAGTTTCCTCCACCCGACTTGCAGCTCGAAAGCGAGAACAGCCCGCCCACGGAAGCGGCGGCGACGAAGATCAATTTGGACAGTTTCATGTGACGTAAGGTAAACGAATGCTTTGAGAAATTAGGAAACCCCTCGCCTGAGTGCAACAGCATATTGTGCGCCGCCGTAAGCGGGCTCTGACCCGCAGCGGAAGAATCATCGAGAATGGGGGCTCACGGCCTCAGCCTCGGTTTGGGCAGCTGCGCCCACATCTGAGCGCTTAATTGATGGATCGAGTCGGCATTTTCCGCACGATTCGCGATGTTCTCATTTTCATCCGGATCCGAATGGTGGTCGTAAAGCTCTTGAGCCTCAATGGCACCAGTGGCGAGATTGATCCACTCGATGTAGCGGTAGCGGTCGGTCCTCATCGCGTAGCCCATGAAGTCTCCCCTCGCCTCGTTGCGGATGAATTGACTAAAAGCCGCGTCTTTCACCTTCGCGGCAGTTCCCGCTAAAACAGGCACGAGACTTTTTCCCTCAAGTTCCTTGGGTGCCGCGAGACCTGCCAACTCGCAGACAGTCGGATAGATATCGACAAATTCTGCTAGAGCGGCCGTCTTGCTCCCCTTGTTCCTCGCGCCGGGTACGCGGATAATCAAAGGGGCTCGGGTATCGATCTCGTAGTTGGTTTGCTTGCACCACCCCGCATGCTCACCGAGCTTCCATCCATGATCACTCCAGAATACCACAACGGTATTCTCTGCGATTCCGAGGCGCTCAAGCTCATCGAGCAAGCGACCGACATGCGAGTCTACAAACGAGGTGGCAGCGAAGTACGCATGTTTGAGGTTGCGCTGCTGGGACTCATCGAGGGTCCGCTCGAACGGCGTCGGTGCGGCAGCGAAATCCATGTAACCTCGTAGTTCATAGAAGCCGCCTAACAACTTCTCTCCAAAAGCCAGCGATGGCGCGCCGTGAGGGATGAAACCATTGCTCGCAAGCGCGATCTTGGCCGGGTCATAGAGATCCCAATATTTTTTTGGCGGAGTGAATGGCAAGTGGGTTGCGCAAAACCCGGCACCCATGAAAAATGGCTGCTTGGACTTGGCCAACTCGCGCAAGGCGGCAATCGCCTGATCGGCAATCGCGCCATCGGCATGGTCACCATCAGCGATATCAAGAACCTCGGTCGCAGGCGCATGCATGCGCTTGATGTCCGCTTCGCTTTTTCCAGCAGCTTTCATTTCTAACCGATATTTTGCGAGGCGAGTCATCGATGCATCCGACCACTCAATCCCCCTGTCGGGCCAACGGTGGGGTAGATCCCACGAGACATCGTCGGGGAATTCGTTGTGGAAAATTTTGCCATAGCCCTCGGCCCGATAACCATTTTTCCGCAGGAATTGCGGCAGGGTGACCGCATTGGGAATCTTCGTGCGGAAGTCGGTCTTGAGATCCCAGACCTGCGTTGAATCGGGACGCAACCCGGTCATCAGACTCGCGCGCGAGGGATTGCAGACGGCTTGTTGGCAATAGGCTCGAGTGAAAACCACCCCTGACGCAGCCAAGCGGTCGATGTTCGGCGAATGGACCTGCGAGTTTCCATAGCAGCCCAAATCACACCTGAGGTCATCCACCGCGATGAAAAGAATGTTCGGCTTGGTCTCGCTGCTTTGCGCCAGCAAGGCGGATGAGAAAAAAATGGCTAGGACGAGTCGGTGTTTCATCGAGTGGGATCAGGTGATGCGTTAGAAATAGCCCATTTCCCGTACGACCCACCCTTACCGATCCTCTCATGAATCCGCGCGGAAATTGCTCATCCGCCGCCTCAAGCAAAATAGGTGTCGTCGTGCGAATAGGGCGGCGAGCAGCAGCAAAGAAATTCCAAAGCCTCGACCGCATGGATTCGGTGCCAAGCACCCGGCGGAATCAAAATCGCATCGCCAGGCAAAACCTCACGCTCGATCCCCTCGACCTCCATGACGCCAGAACCCGCAGTGATGTAGTAAAACTCCTCGCTGACGCGGTGGTAGTGCCGCTCGATCACGCCACCCGCCACCAAACTGGCCTCAGCGAGGCTCTGGTTTGAAACGGGAGCGTTTGAAAGATCTAACAGACTTCGAATCGTCGAGCCATCCTTCGTGGTGAAAGGAACTTGTTCGTCGCGGTTGCGAACCTCCATTGTGCGTTAGGCTTGAGCTTCGCTGACCTCTTGGATGGCCTCCTCGCGCTGGGTGATGAAGTCCAATTCCTCGGAGTCGGGCTTAAGCGCAACGTTCACCGAGTCGCCCGCCTTGACCTCACCTCGAAGCAGGGACTCCGCAAGCGGATCCTCCAGGAAACGTTCCACCGCACGGCGCATCGGGCGAGCCCCGTAAGCCGGATCAAAACCCTTGGCCGAAAGCAAGTCGCGAGCCTCAGCGGACAGCGTTAGCGCGATGTCTTTTTCCTTCAGGCGTTTGACCAACTTCGAGACTTCGAGGTCGACGATCTGATTGAGATCCACTTTTTCGAGCATGTGAAACACCACCAAGCTGTCCAAACGATTGAGGAACTCGGGCTTAAAGTAGCGCTTCGCTTCCTCAATGATCTTGTCCTTCATGCCGTCGTGATCAGCTTCGTCTGCGGCCATGGCCCCAAATCCGAGCGTGGTCTGGCGCTTGATCGTCGAGGCACCGACGTTCGAAGTCATGATGATGATGGTGTTGCGGAAATCGATTTTGCGGCCGAGTGAATCGGTCACCGTCCCCTCTTCCAAAATCTGGAGCATCAAATTCATCACGTCCGGATGCGCCTTCTCGACCTCGTCAAAGAGGACCACCGAGTAAGGCCGACGGCGAACGGCTTCGGAAAGTTGGCCGCCCTCTTCATATCCGACATAGCCCGGAGGCGAACCAATGAGTCGGCTCGCGGTGAATTTCTCCATGTACTCCGACATGTCGATTTGGATCAAGGCGTCCGCATCGCCAAACATGAACTCGGCGAGGTTGCGAGCCAAGTAGGTTTTGCCAACGCCTGTGGGCCCGAGGAAAAGGAATGAGCCGATCGGACGACGCGGATCCTTGAGGTCCGCACGCGAGCGACGGAGTGCCTTGGAAATGGCGACCACCGCCTCGTTCTGGCCGATGACACGACTTTTCAATTCATCCTCCATCTTCAGGAGCTTTTCAGTCTCCTTCTCTTCCATGCGGCGGAGAGGGACCCCCGTCCACTTGGAAACCACGGCCATGATGTCGTCGTCGGTCACGGTGACGATGGTCTCTTCGGACGATGAACGCCATGCCTTCAAGGTCTCGTCGAGCTCGCTTTTGGCGCGCTTTTCATCGTCTCTGAGCGATGCTGCCTTCTCGAAATTTTGCTCAGCGATTGCAGCAACCTTGTCGCGGTTAATCTGCACGATGGCCGCTTCGAGTTCCTTGATTGCGCTTGGGCGCGTCATCGTCCCGATGCGTGCGCGTGCGCCCGCCTCGTCGAGAACATCGATCGCTTTATCCGGCAGGAAGCGCGCGGTGAGATAGCGTGAGGTCAACTTCACCGCTGCCACGATCGCTTCGGGGGTGAACTGCGCCTTGTGGTGCGATTCGTACTTTTCTTGGAGGCCTTGGAGGATCTTGATTGCATCATCCACCGATGGTTCATCCACCTTGACCTGCTGGAATCGGCGCTCAAGTGCCGAATCCTTCTCGATGTGCTTGCGGTATTCGTTGAGGGTGGTGGCACCCACACACTGAAGCTCCGCACGGCTCAAGGCCGGCTTGATGATGTTGGAGGCATCCATCGCCCCCTCAGCGGAACCTGCACCCACAATCGTGTGGAGCTCATCGATGAAAAGAATGACGTTCTTCACTTTCCGGATTTCATCCATGACCGCTTTGATGCGCTCTTCGAACTGGCCGCGATACTTGGTACCCGCCACCATCAATGCGAGATCGAGGGTGATCACTTTTTTGTCCCGCAGAATTTCGGGAACATTACCAGACGAAATCTCTTGGGCCAAGCCCTCGACGATGGCCGTCTTGCCCACTCCCGCCTCGCCGATGAGCACGGGGTTGTTCTTGGTGCGGCGGCAAAGGATTTGAATGACCCGCTCGATCTCGCTCTCGCGACCGATCACCGGATCAAGCCCGCCCTCACGCGCCACCTTGGTCAAATCACGACCGAATGCTTTGAGCGCGGGAGTTTTGGATTTCGCCTCTTGCCCTGCGGCAGACGCTTGGGGAGCAGCCTCCTCTTCGAAAGGCCCCTCTTCAAGCTCATCATCATCGTCGTCATCTGGCTCGTCGTGGTCGTCGGGTGAAAAATTCGGATCGATTTCCGCGAGGATCTCGTTTCGAGTCCGTTGGATATCAACGTCCAAGCGCTTGAGCACTCTGGCGGCGACCCCCTCGCCCTCCCGCAAGAGCCCGAGAAGAAGATGCTCCGTGCCGACGTAGGAATGATTGAGCGCCTTCGCCTCCTTGTTGGCGAGAGCCAGAACTTTTTTCACCCGTGGAGTGTACGGGATGTTACCGGTGGTTTTCTGAGGTGGCCCGGAGCCGACCTCTTTTTCGACCTCCATGCGTACCGCTTCGAGCTCGAGGCCCATCCGCTCGAGGACGTTCACTGCGACTCCTTGACCGAGCTTGATCAAACCGAGCAGCAAGTGTTCGGTGCCGACGTACGAGTGGTTGAAGCGGTCGGCCTCCTTGCGGGCGAGAGCGAGAACTTGTTGGGCGCGTGGGGTGAAGTTATTCATGTGTCCTCTGGGTTGGAATGGTCAAATGGTTTGGAATTCTTCTTCAATGAAGTACCAGTATCAGGGGATTCGAGAGAATGCAAACGAGAGCGTAAAATTTCCGCACGGCTGCAGTCCCGTTCCTCGGGCGAAAGCTTGCGGCCCGCATGGAGTTGCAGGTGTGCCGGTTGGATGTCCATCAGCAACGCGTCGCACAAAAGCACGGTTTCAGGCGGGAAAAACTCAAGATTTCCCCCGAGCCGCAGCAGCGAAAGGTGATTGAGCGCTTCCTTGGAATCGATGATGTGCGCGTGGCGCAGCACCCCGTAGGCCCTGCCAACTTTGTCCGCGACCATCGCGGGATCGTCTTCGAGTAGCTTTTCGCGGGCGTTTTGCTCGTGGCTTGCAACTTGGGAAATCACGCGCTCTAGGCGGCGGATGATCATTTCCTCGCTTTCACCCAAGGTCGATTGATTCGAAATCTGATAGAGATTGCCAAGGGATTCCGTCCCTTCACCGTAAAGTCCGCGAACAGCGAGCCCGATTTTGTTCACAGCTTGGAGGACCTGACCGATCTGATCGCTCAAGACCAATCCCGGCAGATGCAGCATCGCCGAAGCGCGCAGGCCAGTGCCCAGGTTGGTGGGGCAAGTGGTCAGGTAGCCAAGCGATGCGTCAAATGCGAATTCCAGCGATTTCTCCAACTCGGTATCCAGTGCGGACAACGCCTCAAATGCGGCGGAAAGCTGCAAGCCGGGCCGGATCGCCTGCATCCGGAGGTGGTCTTCCTCGTTGATCATCAGGCTGAAACTCTGCCGACGCTCGATGACCGCTGCGGATCCGTGACCCCGAGCGGCATGCTCACGGGAAATCAAGTGGCGCTCGACCAGCACCTGCTTCTGGACCGAGCTCAGATCATCCAGCTCATGGGAAAAGGCATCTTTCATCACGGCCAATGCCTCGATTGCGGGGCGCATCACCCCGAGGGCCGTGGCCCGTTGCTCGCGCTTTGCCCAACCAGGAAATGGATGGTGGCGGAGATTCCGAGCGAGGCGAATCCGCGACGTCAGAACGGCACCATGCGACCCATGCCCGCCTGTCATCCAATCGGCGGGGTGTTTGATGAGGGTGGCGAAGCGCATCATGAGGTGATCAGTGGTTGGAAATTTGGGGGGCAATTCTTCATTAACATCGAGTTTCGGAATTTCAATGATTTACCTCGTTTAAAGTGCGGATTTCATCGCGGATTCCGGCGGCTTCTTCGTAGCTTTCCGCCGCGATCGCCTGGTCGAGGCGTGAGCGAAGTTCTTCGAGTCGCTGGGTGCGAATCTGGGTGGCCATGAGGCCTGCGGGCACCTTGCCGATGTGCGCAGCCCCCTTGTGCATCCCTCGCAGCATCTGGCCGACTTCATCACTGAAGATGCCATAGCATTCGCTGCAACCGAATCGCCGCACTTTTTTCAAGTCGTCCATGGTGAACCCGCAGCTGGGGCATTTTTTGCCACCACTCGGACCGGTCATCGGGTTGCCGATCGCAAGCCCCGGACCACCCGGCAACCCGCCCAGCAGAAGATCCGCCAACGAGAAACCCGTCGGATCGGTGACTCCACGCTCTTTCGCGCAAGCGTTACAAAGACAAATCTTCTTCATCTCCCCCTCCACGAGTTGCGTGAGAAAGACGCTTGCCTTGGTATCGCAAAAGTCACATTTCATTTTGATTCAGTCCGGTGGTCAACTTAAGCAAATGGCGTGCCTGTGTTCATCGCCAACTCATGGAAGGCTGCGAGGAAACGCGCCGTGAACGGACCAGGCTTGCCGGTGCCGATGATGCGACGATCCAGCGCGACGACCGGAATGACCTCCGCCGCCGTGCCAGTGAGGAAGCATTCATCCGCCGTGAAAATGTCGTAGCGCGTGAGTGAGCACTCCTTGAAGGGAACCTCTAGCTTCGCCGCGATTTCAATAATCACCGCTCGCGTGATGCCATCGAGCGCTCCATCACAAATCAGCGGAGTGAGCAGAACTCCATTTTTGATCAGGAACAAATTATCTCCGGTGCACTCGGCCACATAGCCTTGCTCGTTGAGCATCACCGCCTCCAGCGCGTTGGCTTGGATCGCTTCGACCTTGGCCATGATGTTGTTGAGGTAGTTCAGCGACTTGACCTGGGGCATCAGGGCACCCGGCGCTGGCCGACGAGTCGCACAGGTGATGATGGCTAGCCCGTTTTGATAGGTCTCATCTGGGTAAAGCTTGATGGTCGAGGCGATGATAAACATCGACGGCGTCGGACAAAGGTAAGGGTTGAGCCCGAGTTCACCCGCACCACGCGTGATCACTAAGCGGATGTACCCGTCGGTGAGGCCGTTCGCGGCAACGGTCTCGCAGGTGAATTTGCAAACCTCTTCTTGAGTCCATGGCAGATCGAGGATGATCGCGCGGGCCGAATCAAACAGCCGCCGGATGTGTTCCTCCAACCGGAAGATCCGACCGTTATAAAAACGAATTCCTTCAAAAACACCATCGCCGTAGAGAAGTCCGTGGTCAAAGACCGACACCTTCGCTTCGGATTCATCAACTAATTTACCGTCGAGCCAGATTTTCATGTGAGTTGCTGAAGCAAGGGTAAGTGGATGACGCCCGGTGGCAAGCGGGAGATTGTAGAATCCTCAAGATTCTCAAATCGTTCACGAATCCGCCCATTTTCCGTAGGGAAACGAGGCGAGGCAGGAGTTGAAATATCGAGGATCGGCAGAAACCTCGCGACCAACCCACGCCGGAAGCGGCGGGTCGATCGATTCGTCCGCAAGCTCGACTTCCGCGAGCACCAAGCCTTCGTTGTCGCCGTGGAAGACGTCGACTTCCCAATCGTGGCCGCCAAAGGGAACCCGGTACCGAGTTTTATCGATCACGGTGGGCAAACAAAGCCCAAGCAGAGCCTTGGCGTCCTCGAGCGGGATCGGATATTCAAATTCCTGCCGAGTGATGCCCTCGGTGCGCCCCTTGATGGTCAACCATCCCGTCTCGCCGGCGATCCGCACCCGAACCGTTCGGCTTGGGTCTTGGGAAAGATACCCCTGCGCGATCCTCACGCCCGATCCGCCCCCCATCCACACGTCACCCCTCACG
>JAPJNB010000164.1 GCA_026461385.1 Akkermansiaceae bacterium | reverse complement strand
TCGTTGCGGTGGGCTGGCTTCGGGTCGGACCTTGATGACTCGGTTCGGCAATTGTTTGGGATGCCGCCCGAATCCCCCTCGAATCGGAATTTCCTTATAGGCTCAATGTTCTCTTCAACTTGTCTGGGAAATGGAATTCTCTGCACGACGCGTGATAGCTCTCGGAATTCGCTGTAGCGCCTGGTTGGGCTCAGTTTTTGGTTTTATAGCGTATAAAAATCATGGAAAGCACAACCATGGGAATTAAAATCGGAAGTAGAAAAGGGATGGTAATCGAAACTAGAATGATCGCAACTAATGCAAGAACCAGAAAGAGGACAAAGCCGACGCCAGTAATAGCTAAAAAACTAATTCCTAATGCAACTAAAGCGGCTATTCCAGCCATAAAAAAACCAAGTGACCCGATAATTAACTTCTGGGCACCCTCCACCTGCTGACCGTTGAAGGTAACATCAAGACCGCCCTTTGCCGATAAAATAGCAATCGACCCGATAATTAACTTCTGGGTACCCTCCACCTGCTGACCGTTGAAGGTAACATCAAGACCGCCCTTTGCCGATAAAATAGCAATCAGGACACAGGTGATAAGTGCGATTACAAGAGACAAGATTACGAATAGCTTCAGTTTTTTCATGCGATATATTGAGAAAATTAGAGTGTTTAATTTGTGTGGGAAATTGAATTCTAGCAGTGCTGGCAGTCTCAGGCTTCTTGCCTGAGACTGCAATTCCTTGAGCGCTTCACTTGGTGTGGGAGTTTGAATTCGCAGCACCCTTGATCGTTAGGCGGGTGGTTTATCAATGGACAAGATTCTTTTTTGCATCAACTTCACCAAGTACTTCACCAAATGTCTTGGCTTTAAGTAACCTGGCTTTTTGGGCTTGGTATTCCGCATTGGTAATCGCACCGGTAACTTGGGCAGTCTTCAAGTCTTTTAACTGCTCACCAAGGGTCGGACTAGAACCTATACTCCTGACGTAACATCCGGTAAGAAACTGCATCGCCGTAAGTGCCACTGATGCTGTAACGAGTAGCTTCTTCATTTTTGTTTTTATTTTTGTCTTGATTTTTTTGTTGTGTGTCTGGTGAGGGAGAGACGGAGGCAGAAAGCAGCGGGCGTGACAGCCGGACGAGTTCGCTGCGGCGCATGGATTGTTAGCCCATTCGTTCGCATGGAAATCAGTCCCTCACACGAATGAGAGGAAGGGTAATTTTATCTCCCTTAGATCGGGTTTCGTTGATAACCGCGCGCTTCATTCCGCGCTCGAAAACGATGGTGCCGTGGTTGCCGTCAGGGTAGTTGTATTCGATGATATAAGGCTTAACGATCTTCCATTTGAAACCTCTTCCCGGCGTGCTGCCGTCACGTTCAAAAGTAAACTTCAAATCGTTGTTCCACGCCCATTTGGTTTTAAACAGGCGACGCTTGAACTCGCTCGCAGCGACAACCTCGCCCAAGGTTCTTTGAGTGCTTGAGTTCAATTCGGTTTTGATCGCGAGGGCGTCTTGGGGATTCCCGGCTATTATCACCTGCTCGCGAAGCGGCTGGGTCGCTTTCGCTACGGACTCCTGATGGGTCTGCTTCAAACGCTCAGCATCGGGAGGCAGCTTGACGACATCTGAAGTCGGCGATGCGGCGTGCGAGGTGACGGCGAGAGTGACAAGGAAGATTGTTTGGAGCATGGGGTTCATTTGGTTCATGGTTTTATGGAGGTAGATTGCGGGAGGATGCATGACGTATGGAACGAACCAGCATGGAGGCTGGGACGAGGGGAAGTGGAAGGTGTCAGATAGCTGACGGCAGGGAGCTAATAATCCTCCGCATTTTTGTCAACGCCCAATCCAGAGATGGTGGGCGGTCGCATTGCGCAACGACCTCAACCTCAAGTGTCATCGATCACTGGCGCCATGCGAGGCGAGCCAAGCGGCCAGTTAGCGACTCAGGTCGTCTTGATACATCAACTTGAACCCGCTCTGATGGAGGATGCCAACCGCGAACTCGTAGTCTTCGACGTGCATGGCGAGCATCGACTGTCCTTCTGGACTCGGCATCAAAGCGTAGGCGAAATCGATGTTGGTCTCCGCGATCATCAAGGTGTCGAGACACTGGAGGAGACCCGGGCCCGACTCACGCATGGCAATGACCACCAACTCGCAAGTGGTGTATGGAATCCCTTTTTCCATGAAAAGTTGCTCCGTCCCATCCGGGTCTGAAACCACCAACCGAGCCACCGTCGCATCGCGCGAATCCTGAACGCTCAGCCCGATCACCTCGATGCCAAGTGAGCGCAGCAGCTTGACCATCGCCGCCAATGCGCCAACGCGGTTGGGCAATAACACGGAAAACTGGCGAACCGGTTCGCTGTGATCGACAATCATTTCTGAATCCATGCCGGCTAAACTACCTTACCCGAGCCATTCGCGCAAGACGATCGTCTCCACCCACTTTCGGCAGACCCACCAGCCTCAACCACTCGCGCCACGATCCACCAATCCGGCATCGCACATCTTGTCAATTTGACCGATCCGGCAAACCCCATCGCGAATCGTGAACCGGACATTGTAGCCACCCAAAAGTGCGCCGAACCCCCTCTCGGGATCAGCCGTCTGCGTGGCGGGCCGCGGATCCAACGAAAGCGCTTCTAACATCACTGCACGCGTTCGCACCGACAATCGCTCGAAATCCAGTCTCGCATCCGTCTCAATTTCCACGGGCAAGCGAGAAATTCCCTCCCCTGCGAAGCCGCCGGCCGCATCAGGCAAGGCCTCGGCGTAGGCCAAATACGGCTTCACATCAAACACCGGAGTCCCATCGATCAAGTCCACCCCCCCTAACAAAAGAACTGGCGATTCTGGATCGGTTAGATCGACACCCTCCAATTTCACCAACGAAAGACCGAGCGAATTGGGACGAAAAGTCGACCGGCTGGCGAAGACCCCAACCCGCTGGTTCCCCCCGAGACGCGGCGGACGGACGGTCGGTCTCCAACCCTGTTGTGCGGTCTCATGAAAGCCGAAGATGAGCCACAGATGCGAGAACCCTTCAATGCCACGCACCGCCTCCATGCTCCGGTATGGAGGATGAAACACAAGACTTCCCCACGCGTTCGGGCAGAGCCCAGGTTGCCGCGGCGCCGCAAATTTCCCGCCGAAGCAAGAACGCACCACACCGATCGGATCAAGATTCATTTCGAGCACATTGAAGCCATTCCTGCATGAAAAACAAGCCTCCACTCCACCGCTTCAAATCCACGCGCAGCATCCGAAAAACCCGTTAGACCAAGGCAGCTTGGCGCAGGGTTAAGATGGCCAACTCGGGTGGACAGGCAAACCGGACCCGTAGGCCCGTCGTGCCAACCCCTCGAGTGACAAATAGATTGGAGTCCCCATGAGAGAAACTACCATCGATGTATTTGGTCCCGTGCTTCACCGTGATCGGCGAGTATCCGACCAGCGGGATTCGGCATTGCCCACCATGAGTGTGCCCAGAGAGCTGCAGCAAAATGTCGCGATGACGGGTCATCACATCGAAATAATCTGGCTCATGCACCAGCGCCAAAACGGGGACATCGGCAGAGATTCCCCGCAGCGCGCGAGCAGGATCCGGTTTACCTAACCAAACAAAGTCTGTACCCGCGACCGCGAGCGTATCGCCACGGATCGACAACTGGCTGTGTTCGTTGATCAAAAATGAAATTCCAGATTGCTCAAATTGTCGGCGGATTTTTGTGGGGTTGCCATTCCAGCCATCGTGATTCCCCATCACGGCGAACACCCCGTGATTGGCAGTCATGGTTTTGAGTCGCGCAATCAATGGGCCCAACACCTCAGGGTCCTTGTTCATGAAATCCCCCGCAAGAGCAATCAGATCCAGCTTTTCCTGAGCGACGCGCTGAACGACCCGCTCTAACAACGCCTCATCCTCGTTCGGCCGGAAATGGAAGTCCGCAAGAAGCCCAATCCGTAGCCCCTCGAGGCCAGATGGAAGTCGTTTGCAAATGACATCCTGCTGGGTGATCGACAACCTTGCGGGTTCGATCCAAGCACCGTCAAAAACCACGCCCGTCGCGCTTGCCGCCATCAATCGAAGCGCGTTGCGCCGATTCATCGCGGCAGGCAATCCGCTGCCCCCTGTCTCCATTGGAAATTTCATCAACGCACGAGGTTCAGATGCCTTCTTGGATGCGCTTGGCAAGCATCTCAGGCAAGCCGGCAGCAAGAATCTTCTTCTGTGTCGTTACGATATCATACTCCACGCGCCTGAAAACCGCCAATTTTTCCTCCAGATCGTAAATCACGTAGCACGCCCGCCAATCCCCGTCGCGCGGCTGACCCACCGATCCCGCATTGATGAAATACTTCATGCCCGGCTCGATCGCCACCGACTCAGCAGGCACCACCTGCACTTTGTCGGATTTCACATACACCCGAGGGACGTGGGTGTGACCGTGGAAGCAAACTTGGGTGAATTGGTGTGAAAAATTCGACGTCGCATCGAAGCGATTGGACACATAGTTCCAACGGTTCGGCTGATCGAGCGTGCTGTGCACCACGGTAAAGTCCGCCACCTGACGAACCAGTCGGAGCTTGGCCAACCATTGCCGCTGCTCAGGGGTAAGTTGTTTGCGCGTCCACTCCAGTGCTTGAGCCGCGACCGAGTTCATCGTTTCCAACGAATGACTGCCCGCCGCATCTTCATCGTGATTCCCCTTGATGGTCGGGCAATTCATCTGGCGCACGATTTCGAGACACGCTGCCGGATCCGCATTGTATCCCACGATGTCGCCAAGGCAGACGTAGTCCGTGACGCCCTGTTGAGAAGCGTCCTGAAGCACCGCCTCAAGAGCCTCAAGATTGGCATGAATGTCACCGAAGAGCGCGATCCGCATGGTAAAAATTCGAAAGAAAGGAAGGAATTGGTCGCCGTTGTTGGCGGCGCTGTCGAGAAGAAACCCTAGCGATTACTTGGAGAACCATTGGTCAGGTCCGTTGGGGAGTTGCAAGGGCTTGTTTAAAATGCTCTTTTCCGGCGGAACCGCCAGCATTTTTTCCAAAGCCCCCAAGGCACCCGCAACCCCATCCACGGGGAACCGTTCGCGGGTCCGCTGCCAGTGACCGGACAACGCTTCAAGTGCACGCTCGGGAGTTTCAAACAACTCCACCGCCAACTTCGCCGTATCCAAGGCAGGATTCTCATGGGCCTCGAGAACCAAAAGCAGGGCCCGCAACGTCGGAAGGCGGTTTTTAGGATCGGCGTAAAGTGCCCTCGCCAGAGCGAGCGCCTCCTTCTCACGACCCTTGGCACGAGCCAGTGCATAGAACTGCGCCCGATTCACAAAGGCCGGCGCATTACCGGTGTCGACCGCCTTCTGATAGGCATCCGCCGCTGCAGTGAAGGTGGCATCGGGATCACGAAATGCCGGGAATTTATTCGCATCGGTCAGCATGAATCCCAGGGTGGACAGCAGGCTCCAGTCACTCGGGTTGTTGCGGATGCCCCGTTCCAAAAAGGCACGCCCACGATAAATCGCAGCACGCCAAGCCTCCTTCCGGCGGAGAGATGGCATGTTGGAATTATTGATGTAATACGAGGCCGCATTGTAGGCGGAGTGCCAAGATCCCGTTTCCCAGTAATAACGTGTCCGGGGTGCAAGATCGACGATCATCTCGAAGGTGTCTGAAACGTCGTCCCAGCGTTGCTCTTGGAAAAACGAAAAAGCCCGCAAGTTCAGGAAGGTCGCCACCAGTGTCCGCAAGCCACCCAAGGCCACCGCCGAGCTGGTCTGCCCGATCTTATCCCGCGTGCCAATCTCTAACGGCGGAGGGGCGAGTCCACCCTTGCGCAACTCATCTCCCAAGGATTTTTCTAACGGAAGACGGGTCGCCCCAAAGGCCAGCAGCGCTGCCAACAAAATCCCATTTCGTTGCCAGGCTTTCACGTGCTTAAAACTCCTTTTCCGCAAAGACAAACCATGAGGCGATCGTGAAGAACACGGCGTAATAAAGCCCGATCAGGCTCAATTTCACGAGAACCATCAATGGCATCGCTTGTCCTTCGATCACCGCATCGATCACGTTGAAGTTCTGAAAATCTGGCAGCACCAGCGAGAAAACCAAAGCCGCCATCCTCGCGAAAACCCCCTCACCCGCTTGGCCAGCTTGGAGGTAGGCATCACGGGCATCCGCTTGAAAATGCCCGATGAAATAAATGAGAAAGCTAATGATCGTCGTGAACAGGGTGCTCGTCGAAAACGTCGAAATCAACAGCGCCAAAGAAGCCATGATCGAGGCTCGCAAAAAGACCGCGAAAACCGCACCTTGTAGCGCCCAGTTCGGGCCATGCTGCGCCGTCTCCGCCCGCAACGATTCAATCGCATCCTGCGGCCATCCTTGCGACTGCGCCATGGCAACTTGCTGCGTGAGGATCATCGACGAGCGGATCTGCAACACCACCGTCATCAGCACATCCATCATCGCCAACGAAACAAAAACCAAGATCAACACACCGAGCAGTTTCCCCGCCAAGTAATCGATACGCGGCACCGGTTTGGCCAAAATCGTGTACAAGGTTCGATCCTCCACATCTTTGGGCAGAAGCAGCGCCGTCGCCACAATCGACAACACCACCGAAAACAAGGTCATTGTTCCGAGTGACCAACTTTTGATCGAGCGCAACACGTTCATCCCGATCGACTCAGGACCTTCATGCTGCGGCAGATCGAAAAAGTTACTGGCGATGGCGATCACCGCAAACACGGCGAGGAAATAAAAGACCTTCATGCGCACCAGTTGCGTGAACGCGTGACCGGCGATCACTAGGATGCGGTTGAAATGGGATCCCCGCGCGATGGGTTGGGTCGTGCTGCTCATGAGTCCTTTCCTTGGGTGGTTTCACGGAGGAAAAGCCGCTCCAATGTCGTGCGAGGTTTCCCCGTCCGCACCAGCGAGGCCGTAGCCGAATTCCCCACCAACGCGGTGATCTGGGAAATCAATTCGGGGCTCGCGTCTTTGATGATGATCTCAGTCTGGTCTTCGATGGCGATCAGGTCGTCCAAGCGCCCCTCTTTCACCATTTTCCCTCTGAAAATAATCCCAACATGGTCGCAGACTTCCTGAACCTGTTCTAACAAGTGCGAGCAAAGAAACACGGTGATGCCCCGCTCCCTGAGCTTGAGGATGAGATCTCGGATCTGCCGCGATCCCACCGGGTCCACTCCAGCGGTTGGCTCATCGAGGATGACCAAGCGGGGCTCCTGGATCATCGCCTGTGCAAGGCCAATCCGCTGCAACATGCCCTTAGAATACCCACCAAGCCGACGATCTCGCGCATTCTCGAGATCGACCAAGGCGAGCAATTCCGAGACTCGGTCGTCGAGGCGCTTCCCCTTCAGCCCGCAAAGTTTGCCATAAAACCGCAAGGTCTCCGCACCGCTCAAGTGTTTGTAAAAATAGGGATTCTCAGGCAAAAATCCCACATCGTTTCTGGAATCCACCTTCAATGAGTCCTTACCAAAAATCGCGCAATTCCCAGACGTCGGCGCCACAAGGCCCAACAACGCCTTCATGGTCGTCGATTTCCCAGAACCATTCGGCCCGATCAAACCGTAAACCTCGCCGGGCATGATGCGGATCGAAACATCGTCGACCGCACGAAGCATCTGCCTTCGGAAGGAAGTCTTAAAATCCTTTACGAGGCCTTTGATTTCAACAGCAGGAGTGGGTTCAGCCATCGGCGAAGGAATCTAAAACAGCGATACGGATCTGGCAACGGACAAATTGATAGAATCCGCAATCTTGTCCCGTCACCCATGTCAGCTCCGGCATTTTTCCAGCAGCCCCCCAAGGAAATGGGTGATCTGGGTGAGTGCGTCCGAATGGACTGATTGGCCAAGCGGCGCGAGATCTTCCCGGCATTCGGCCAAGAGACTCATGGCCGTATCCACCGCCCTTTCGATGGCGCCCTCGTATTCAGCAATTCCCAGTAAAATCGGCAAATCCAGCGGCTCTTGATCCAGAATCCGCTTGTTGAGCTTCATCCGCTGAGCATCCGAGGCGGTCTCGAGCAGGTTGAGAATGGGCAAAGTCAGTTTGCCCTTGATGAGGTCGGTGCGGAGGGTTTTACCCACCACCTCCTCGGAACCCACCAGATCGAGGCAATCATCGTAAATTTGATAGGCAGTCCCCAACTTCATTCCGTAGCCATACAGTCGCGCTTCCGCCTCCGCATCAAGACCCGACAGATTCGCCGCAAGGCCGGTGGCGGCAGCGAAAAGCGCCCCCGTCTTCATTTCGATGACCCGAAAATACTCGTCCTTGGTGAAATTCAGGTCGAAACGCCGCTGGGTCTGGATGATTTCTCCCTGACAAACTTCGCGGGCGGCATTTCCGACCTTCCGGCAGATGTCGATGCTGTTGAAGTCGGTCGCGAGGGTGAGCGCGTGCGAAAACAAAACGTCGCCCAGCAATACCGAAAGCGCATTTCCCCACTTCGCATTGGCGGTAGGAACCATCCGGCGGGTGTTGGCTCCGTCCATGATGTCGTCGTGCACCAAGGTCGCCATGTGAATGAGCTCAAGGATCACGCCCATCTTGAGGTGATCGTCATTCACGCCGCCGGCCGCCCCGCCAACAAGAATGGCAAGTGCCGGGCGAATGCGCTTGCCCGAGGTGTTGCAAATGTAAGCCACATAGGGCTCAACCGCAGGATCAAAACTGCGAACCTGCTCGCGAATGGCAATTTCGATTTTTTCAAGCTCTGGGCGGACCAGCTCAAATGGAAAAAGGGCGTTGCTGGAAGATGGGATGGAAGAAGTTGCCATGGTCGTCGGGCTGCACTTAAGTCACACATCCTGACTGCTCCCGCAACATGGATGTGATAAGAACTTGAAAGAATGGCGAAGAAATGGCCTTCTTCTCACCATGAAAGTCCACCAAACGGCGATTTTGGCTGCCTCGGGGCATCACGACTGGAGGAGCGGTGAACAACAGCATGGTCTTGCAGCAGGGCGACCCCACGGAGAATCGCAACACCCGGAGCCGCCCACTCGGCAAACACGACCTACCGATCTGAGCCAACGCGCGACGAAAATCCATCGCCCTTCGAATCTTCCCATGAACCCGGTCACGCTTTAACCAAAAATTCCAATGAGAATCCATCCCACGCTGTTTTGCATCGCCACATTGGCGATCTCTCTCCCTGCCTGTAAGCAAAAGGAAGCCCCCAAATCCACCGACCTGCCGAAGCCGACTCAGGCGTCGTCCTCCGTAAAACCGGTAGCCACAAAGCCCAGCATCCCACAACGAAACGCTGCGGAACGCGCCAATCAGCTGGGATTCGTCAAACACCTCACCCAAGACACCGAGGTCGTCGTCTCTTACCAAAACGGCAAAAAAATCGCCGACCGGATCCATTCGAGCAACCTCTGGAAACTCGTCCTGAAGGAAATGGGGGGCTCGGATCCAAATGATTCCAGTGCGCCAGATGAACCGACCGGTCCCGCCGCGCTTTTTGCCACGGAGTTCACCATGGCTCTCGGAAAACCCACTGGCGAACAAACCGCGAATCTCCTGACCTTCAGCTCGCGCCTGAACTACTGGCAAATGCGGGCACTTCCCAAGGCATTTGCCGCTGCGATGAAATCCAACGATTCCAAAGCATTCAGCAAATCGCTGCAGGAATCCAGATTTAGCGCTGAGCTGGCGAAGGACCTCCTCAACGACCCAGAATCCGGCATCACCCTCTTGCAAAAGATGCAAATGCCGCCGCTCTTTTTGGCGTTCAAAACCACCGAACCGAATCGGCCTGCCGCCGCCCAAGAACTCGCCTCAACCATCGCCAACCTCAGCATGCTCGGTCGAATGGTCAAACCCATCGCCACCGAAAGCGCAGGCTACAAATTCGAGGGAATGAAAATCCTCGGCTCCGAGGTCTCCAAGGTCATTGCAGCAGACCGTGAAAGCATGGATCAAAACCTCGGCGCATCCACGGTCGATCAAATCCTCGCGGCCATGAATCAAAAAAACATCGTCGCACTCAGCGGCACCGTGGGCGATTACGTGGTCTTATTCATTGGCGGCGATGAGGCCGATCTCAAGCTGGCCGCAGATGTAGATCACTCTCTAACCGCATCGACTGCCCTTGCCTTCAGCGACGCATACGCATCCAAGGAGCTTGCCGCCATGATCTATGTGCAGAAAGAAATGCTCACCTCAAGCATGTCCTCCCTCGGCGGCATGGAGACGATCACCAGCGGCTTGCGCGATGGCATCGCCGCAACCAGCGGCCTCGGCGACACCCGCGACCTCGAGGCGATGCTAAAAATTGTCTCCGAACGCGAATCCGCCCTCCGCAAACTTGGAGGATATGACGCAAGCGGCATGATCGCTTTCTTCGAAGATGGTCTCAAGATCGAGTCCTTCGGCGGAGTCGACGCTGGCAGTGTCGATTGGAAATCACCCAACCAACTCGCCTCGCTCGGCGATTCAGAGCAGGTGGTGCTGTTCGCAAACCTGACTACCGACGCGATCTACGATGAGAAAGCCCGTGCCTACGCGGAGTCTCTGTTAGAAACCGGATACGCCATGACCATGAAATTCGTGGAGTCACCCTCCGAGAGCGACGAGCTCCTGCAATTCAAAGGGCTCGCCAAATGGTTCGACCTCAAACTTCGCTCCGATGTGACCGAATTGTGGGACACCTTCAGTCATGATTGCGGGCCGAGCCTCGGGCATGAGACCGCATTCATTGTCGACCTCAACGGCTCCACCCCAGCAGTCCCGGGTATCCCTCAAACGGTGGTGGATCATGCCAAAGTCCCTCGCATTTCCCTAATCAAACCGGTGAAAGATCGCGCCAAACTCGCATCCTCTTGGGACAAGATGAACGCCACTCTCACAAACACTCTTGGAAAAATCAGCGACCTCACCGGATCCAAGATCCCCATGCAAAAGCCCCTCAGCTCGGAGAAAAATGACATCACCACCTGGTTTTTCCCCATGCCATTTTTAAATGACGATTTCATCCCATCCATCAGCTTGAACAACCAGTGGCTTGTCGCATCATCATCCAAGAACCAAGCACTTGACCTCATGGCAAAGGCATCGGCTGGCGGAGCCTCCCGAGACGGGTTTTTCTTCCGATTGAATTTTAAGCCCCTCGAAACCTACGCGCGGGACACCTTCAAGGTGGTCGATGAAAATGCCGAAGCACTCATGGGAGCCCCGCTTTCCGAGACGCAAAAAAAGGTGTTCAAAACCTCGATCGTGACCCTCGGAGCCCTCGACTCGCTGACGGTTCACTCCCGCCGCGAAGAAGGTAGGCTACGCTCAAGCGTCCACTTCAAGGCACGCTAACCCACCGGAAAACGGCTGGCCCTCTGCGCCCGGGGAGAAACCAAGCCGCCGCCCGACCCGATCACTTCGGCAGGGACATGTGGTTGAGCAATTTCTGATTGAATTCATCCGCCATGTTGTACCCGAGACGGCGGAGCTGCTGGTCAAGCGCGGCGATGGTCACCATGCGCGCGGTGTCCCTGCCTGGGCCGACGGGAACTTCGACATGAATCACCTGCTGACCGAGGATTTCATAAGTCTTTTGCTGCAAGCCCAAGCGATCCACCTCATTGAGGTCGGCCTGTGGCTTGAGGGTCACCACGAGATCCAACCGCTTCTCGGGCCGGATGGAGGCGAGACCGTAAAGGTTCGCCACGTTGATGATGCCGATGCCACGGATTTCCATATACCCCCGCGAGAGATCAGGGGACGTCGCGACCAACTCACCTCCCACATATTTGATTCTCACCATGTCATCCGCCACCAGCGAGGCACCACGCTCGAGCAAACCAATGGCGGTCTCCGATTTACCCGATCCGCTCTTGCCAATAATCAGAACTCCCACACCTCGCATGTCGACCATGCATCCATGCAGCGTCACGCTTGGCGCAAATTCATGCTCTAACCGGATGGTGGCGGCATTGAGGAAATTCATGGTGACCTGCGAGGTCCCCAAAACCGGAATCCCGTGCCGCCTTGCAACTTCGGTTAGAGCTGCATCGAGCGTCAATCCACGCGCCACGGCGATGCATGGGATCTCGCGGTCGCACATCCGGCTGAAGCGGTCGACCCGCATCGTTTCGGGAAGTTTTTTCAAATACGAAATCTCGGAATTCCCCAGCACCTGAACGCGCTTTTTGGCGAAGTAGGAAAAAAATCCCGCAAGCGCCAAACCGGGACGATTCATCGCGGGCTCGCTGATCGGGCGATCCAGGCCGACCCGGTCGCCCTGCAATGTCAGTCCAAGCGCATCCGCATGAGCATCCAAAAATTTCTCGACGGAAATCGAGGCGACGGTTTTCACACGCGGTGGCATGAAGATGACTCAACCAGATCCAGCGCGTTAGGGCACGCGAAATCCTCCACGAACCATCACTTCGGCCTGAGAACTCCAAGCACACGAAGGTTGCATGGCGGTGGGAACGTGCTACAAGCCTGTCCAAGAACGATGCCAAACTACGATTACGAATGCCAAAAATGCGGGAAACGATTCGAGGTTTTTCAGAGCATGAACGATGCAAAACTCAAAGACTGTCCTGAGCCTGGTTGCGAAGGCGAGGTCAAACGCCTCCTTGGAACCGGCGGCGGGATCATCTTCAAAGGCGCAGGGTTTTATCAAACCGACTACCGCTCAAGCTCGTACCAAGCCGGTGCCAAGGCAGATGGCGCATCCACGCCGACTCCACCCGCACCACCCAAGTCCGCCGATTGAGCCTCCGATGCAGGCTTTGCAAGTGCGCTAGGACGTGATAGGTAAATCACCCCATGGCAGAATCTACACCGCAGCGACTCAGCGCAGGATGCGCATCTCGCCTGCTTTTTTTCATCTTGCTCATCGCATGCATCGGCCTCGGATGGGCGATCACTTCGGCCTTGCAGCCTCAAGACCTATCCGACATCGGCGGCCATGGCCCACCGAACAAGGCCACCCAAGCACCGCGCGACCTGAAAGCAACCTTGCGAAGTGCCATCGACCGCAAATACCCACTCACCCTCTCAGAAACCGAGATCAACCGATGGCTCGCTCACACCCTCGCGCTGCACCAAGGCGGATTCTTAGAAGAGAAAATCACTCTCGATGCCGTCTGCGTGCGCCTTGAGGATGGAGTGGCAGAAGTAATCATGGAACGCCATTTCCTTGGCAAGCCCTTCACCGTCTCGATGTTCCTGCAAATCGAACGAATGGAAGGCCTGCAAGGAGTCACGACCGAAATCCATCTGCATGGCGGCCCCTATCATCCAGACTTTCCCAAACCGCCGAAAGGTGGACGCTTCGGAAAACTCGTCGTGCCTCAGGGATTTCTCATCTTGGTGATGCCCGCCTACGAAAAATTGGCCGCTCTTTTCTCGGAGGAAATCGATCTAGCGTTCCGCGAGATGTCCCGCATCAAACTCGAGAAAAACCAATTGGTGCTCGACCCGCGCGATCCTGCCGACAGCGGGTTGATCCCGCAGACCTTCTAACATCGATGACGGCTCGGACTCTGGTTTTGGGATGGATTCTGACGTCGGCCCTTCTCGGGCAGGAAGCGTTGCCGCCCGTTCCCGTTCCCGAGCCACCCGCTCCTGCTGGACGGATCGATCAAGAGCGCGTCATCAGCCACACCCAGCAATTCCAAGTCTACGGCGGCGAGCCCAAGCAGCGCGGCATCATTGCCACCCTTGCCGAAGAGGCTAAAGAGGAACTACTGCGCCTCACCGAAGAACAGGACACCTGGAAGGTCCCCATTTCCATTCGGCTGCACGGCAAGCCCGGAGACCCAATCCCGAAACGATCGATGGCGATGGAAATCCTCGTCAGCGAGGTCGGCTACCAAATCCGCCTCAACTTACACCTCGCCGAGGGCATCGTACCCGAAAAATTCAAATACGAGCTCACCTCGGCACTCACCCTCGAGCGCGCACTTCGCGCCATGCCGACCCATGAGTCCGAAACCCCCTTGCTGGTGCCACCTTGGTTGATCGACGGTCTCCTTGAAGCGAGCGACTGGCGACTCAACCAGAGCGACCGCAAGCTCTATGGCGCACTCTTCAAAAGCGGCAATCTTTTCAAGCTCGATGAACTTTTCGCACTCAACGAACAGGAATTCTGGGAGATGGACGGTGCCAGCCGCGCCGCCTTCCACGTGTCTGCCGGCGCTCTTGTCATGGCTTTGCTCGAGCAACCTCAAGGCAAACAAGGATTCAAAAAATTCCTAACCGATGTTGGATCTTACGGCGGAGAAATGCCTTCCCTGCTTCGCAAACATTTTCCAGAACTCAACCTTTCCGAAACCAGCCTGTCCAAATGGTGGGCTCTTAAACTCGCAAGCATCGGCGGCAAAAACCTCGCCACGGAAGTCCTAACCATTTCTAACACCGAATCGGCACTCACTGAGGCACTGCGCCTCAACTTCCGCACTGCTGAAGGAATCATCGAACAAAAAGACTTCACCGCGTGGCCAGAACTCGCCGCCCTAACCGTCGCCGAGCGCGCCAAATCCGTGCAAACGGCCCAGGATGCCATCGCCCGCCTCAGCTACCGCTGCTTCCCATCTTACCGCCCGATCCTCGCCGAATACCAACTCATCCTCCGAGCCATCGCCGCCAAAAAAACCAAGGATCTCCCCGCCCAAATCACCGCACTCAGCGAACGCCGCAGCGTCATGCTCGCCAAAGCCAACCGTGCTCGCGATTACCTCGATTGGTTTGAGATCACCCGCGCCCGAAAAACCAGCGGCGCATTCGACGACTACATCCGACTGAAGGAGCGCCTCAAGGACCATCCGCACCGCCGCAATGACGATATTTCGAGGTACCTCGACCGCATGGATGCCATCTTCAGCCGTGGCCAAGATCGAACCAAACCACCCAGCAATGTTCCTCAGGTTGAATTGAACGAACCGACCGATTTACCTCCCTTGCCGAGGTGAAATTCTAACCGACCAGCGCGCGCAATCTGCGGCAAACTTCCTCGACATTGGCGCGGGAATTGAATGCGGAAATCCGGAAATATCCCTCACCCGCCGAGCCAAAGCCAGACCCCGGCGTGATCACGACCTGAGCCTCACCGAGCATCTTGTCAAACATGTCCCACGAGCTCAATCCCGCAGGACAGCCGACCCACACGTAGGGAGCATTCACGCCTCCGAAAACCGCTAAACCTGCCGCCGCTGCCGCCTCGCGCAGCAATTTTGCATTCCCCATGTAGTGGGTGATCAAGTCATGGACTTGAGCTTTCCCCTCTTCCGAGAAAACCGCCGCCGCACCTTTTTGGACGGGGTAACTCGCACCATTGAACTTGGTGCTGTGACGGCGGGACCAAAGTTGATGCAGCGGAATCCGCTCTCCGGTGTCTGATTTACCACTGACCGTTTTTGGAATCACGACATAGGCACAACGCACCCCCGTGAAACCCCCATTTTTCGAGAACGAACGGAACTCAATCGCCACATCCCTCGCGCCTTCGATTTCAAAGATCGACCGCGGAATCGCAGGATCTTGAATGAAGGCCTCATAGGCGGCATCAAACAAAATGATCGCATCGTTGGCCTTGGCATACTTCACCCAAGCTTCTAACTGCTCACGTGTCGCCACGGCCCCAGTCGGGTTGTTCGGAAAGCAAAGGTAAATCAAGTCGGCCTTCTCGCTGGGCACGTCGGCGACAAATCCATTCGCGGCATCGCAGCGAAGATAGAGCAATCCACCATACGCTCCGTTTTCATCCGCATCGCCCGTATTGCCAGCCATGACATTGGTATCGACATAAACCGGATACACAGGATCGGTGATAGCGATGACATTTCCTTTGCCAAAAATATCGAGGATGTTCCCCGTGTCGCACTTGGATCCATCTGAAATGAAAACCTCATCGGCGGAAATGCCGAGATCCGCGAACTGATGGTCGACGATCGCTTGGCGAAGAAACTCGTACCCTTGCTCAGGCCCATAGCCCTTGAACGTCTCGCGGCTTGCCATTTCATCCACCCCTTCGTGCATGGCCTTGACCACTGCCGATGGCAAAGGCTCGGTGACATCACCGATGCCACAGCGGATGATGCGGGCCGCCTTGTCCGGATTTTGCTCGGTGTAAACGCGAACCCGTCGGGCGATTTCAGGAAAAAGGTAACCCGCCTTGAGCTTGAGGAAATTGGAATTGATCGTTGCCATGCGCGCGGACGTTTAACGATCAAACCGCCATCGTGCAAGGGCTGAGGCGCATTCCTCGAATTCCGCACGCCAGAAATCCTGTGGCCGCATGCAAAAAGTGGCTGGCAGATCTCATCCGCCAGCCACCCAAAATCGGTGAAAATTCAAGCCTGAGGCATCAGCAGCCACAGCCACCACCACCGCAGCAACCGCCGCCTTTTTCAGCGAGGTCCTCCGCCGTCGGCACACGGCCCAACTCGATGGTGGCACTCACGTACTTGCTGATTTCCTTCTGGAGCGTCTCCAATTCACGCTGGGCGGACAGAAAATCAGTGGCGATTGGATTCTCATAAAGCGCGTCGCGAGCGTTCTCGAACTCGCGGATCTCCACCGCACCCAATTCGATGCCGGCTTGCTGCTTATGGTGCAACTCCTCACCGCGCTCATGGACGCTCTGGTACTGGAGGCGCGCAGCGTCGTCGCTCAAAAAGCGCTCGACGTCAGCTTGGAGCTTCAAAAATGACGAGTTGCTGGCGATTTCGGCGCACAGTTCCTTGGTCTTTACGATGAGGGTGGATTCTTCGGCAACAATGGACATGGGAGGTCCATAACCTTGCAAGGCCCAACTGGCAACGGCATTTGCGCGATTTTTGCATCGTATCCGCCATGAAATCGCAACAAGTGCGTGACAGAACGCTCCTCCGAGGGTTTGTTGAACCGACGAAAAATGGCATTTGAACCCCTCAAAGACGGCATCCGTTCAACCGTGCGCATCGATTTTTACGGCAACGTCCACAAGCGCTTGCGTGGAACCGATGCCGAACAACGCTACGCCACGGAAGTCGCCGTACTCAAGGTACTCGAAGCGCGCGCCTGCCCCTACGTCCCGCGTCTGTTAGAAGAACACCCCGAGGAACTCTACTTCGTCTCGACCAACTGCGGAAACCCCGCAACCCAAATTTCCAAGGAGAAATCGGACCAACTCTTCGCAAAGCTCGAGCGCGACTACGGAGTCCGCCACCTCGATGCGGAGCCCCGCAACATCACCTACTCGGATAAATTGGGCACCTTCTGCATCATCGACTTCGAGCTGGCAGAAGTCCTCCCCCCTCCACCGAACTCGGCACCATGAAACCTGAAGCACCTCAGACTCACGTGAACCGATCGATCCCATCCGTGCCTCAAGAGATGTCCCTCAGTTGGGTCGCGCTCAGCCACAATGGCTCGCGAAAACCGCTCAATGAAGACTCGCTCATCGCCTTCGCTTCCGGGCTTCATGGCGCCGAAATCCTCCCACGCACGGGCCGCCACTCGCTTGCCCACCACGACCTTGTCTTCGCCATTTCCGACGGCATGGGTGGTGCCAATGCCGGCGACATCGCTTCCTCGATCATCCTCCAACAAATGACCGAGATCATTCCCGAAACCTTCAAAGCCGCCGCCAGTGGCATTTTCCCAGACTCGCTGAGCCACTTAGCCGACGCCCTCCGCAGCGTTCATGACCAAATCAACGCGCTGTCGCAAGAATCTCCGGAAAAATCCGGTATGGCCGCCACCCTCGCCCTGGCATGGTTCACCCCTGAGAACCTCTACATCGCCAACGTCGGCGACTCCCGAATCTACCGCTCACGCGGGAACTCCCTCGAACAACTCAGCCGCGACCACACCTCGGCATGGGGCCAATGGACGCGCGGAGAAATCAGCGAAATCGAATACCGAGCCCACCCCCGCCGCGCCGCTCTCTACGAGGTGGTCGGTGGTGGCCACCCCACCGTCAACCCTCACTTCGCAGCCATCCCCTACGAAACAGGCGACCGATTCCTCATTTGCTCCGATGGCCTCATCGATGGGCTCTGGGAACGCCACCTCTCAGATGGCCTTGCTCACTGCTCCGACGACCCAAGCGTCACCGCCGCATCCCTTCTCACCCGCGCCGTCACCAACGCCGGCGCAGATGACACCAGCCTCGTGATCATTACGGTGTCTACCCCAAATTCGTGACGACTTCCGCGTTTGGGCAGCGAGACCGGCACATTGCTCCAGAATGACGGGCTTGGGCCACGCGATGCTTTTCGGCCTTCCAGCTCCACCCAAATCCCGCATAAAAATGACTTGGAGCTTGGCACGCGAGGTGCTTTATTTCGCCCGTCAGTGAGTCTTGGCAGGTGAAATCATCGATTCACCCGCTAGGACTTATTGAAATCCACACCGTTAATTACCGAAACTCACCATTATCATGGCCAAATACAAATTGGAATACATCTGGCTCGACGGATACACCCCCGTGCCAAATCTTCGCAGCAAAACCCAAATCAAGGAATTTGCCAGCTTCCCTACACT
>JAPJNB010000163.1 GCA_026461385.1 Akkermansiaceae bacterium | reverse complement strand
AGCGGCATCAACGCCACGATGGTGGGGCTGGGAAATGTGAGTAATACCAGTGATGCGAGTAAGCCGGTTTCCGATGCCCAGCAGACGGCGCTGAATTTGAAGGCAAACTTGGCTAGCCCGACATTCACGGGAAACGTAAGCGGCATCAACGCCACGATGGTTGGGCTGGGAAATGTGAGTAATACCAGTGATGCGAGTAAGCCGGTTTCCGATGCCCAGCAGACGGCGCTAAATTTGAAAGCCAATCTCGCCAGTCCGACATTCACAGGCACAGTCCAATTGCCAGCGGGCAGCAGTTCCGTGGCGCCGCTGCGGCTCGCGACGGGCACAAACCTCACGACAGCAGTGCTGGGTTCGGTCGAGTTTGATGGCACCAATCTTTATCTTACGACCAATGCAACCAGCCCAACGCGCAAGATCGTGGCGCTCTCTGATCCAGGCAGTAGTGCGCAAATCGCTCTAACGAATCTGGTAGGAGCGGCGGCCAAACCGGTGGTCTCATGGGGCAGAAATACCAACGGCCAAACGAGCGTACCGACCTTGGCGAATGTCTCGGCGGTGGCTGCAGGTAGCGCGCACAGTTTGGCGCTAATCGATGCGGGAACCGTGGTCGCCTGGGGGCTCAACACCAGCGGGCAGACGACGGTTCCGTCGACACTCAGCGGGGTCACGGAGATCGCCGCAGGAGCTGCACATAACTTAGCCCGCAAGAGCGATGGCACATTGGTGGCATGGGGAAGTAACACGTACGGTCAAACGACGATTCCCAGTGGGATCACCACGGCGATCAAGGTGGCGGCGGGTGAAAAGTACAGTTTGGCGTTGCTCGCCAATGGCACGGTGCGGGCATGGGGGGACAACTTCTTTGGGCAAACCACCATCCCAAGCGCTCTGAGCGGAGTGACGGTCACGGCGATCGCGGCGGGCTACGAACATTGCCTCGCGCTGACGGCGGGCGGCACGGTGGTGGCCTGGGGGCGCAGCGATGCCGACCAGATCAATGTGCCGGGGAACTTAACGGGAGTGGTCGCGATTGCTGCGGGTGCCTATCACAGTCTTGCCTTGAAAAACGATGGCAAAGTGGTGGCCTGGGGGTGGGATAATGCGGGTCAGGTATCGGCTACTGCGACTTGGAGTGGCGTCGTGAAAATCGCAGGGGGTTATGGCTGCAGTCTGGCGGCGATGGCCGACGGCACCTTGGCGGTCGGCGGTGATAACAGCTACCTTCAAAAGATCCTGCCGACGGATGCGACCCAAGTGACCGCGATTGCGGCGGGTGCCTATCATTTCCTCGCCTTGCGCTCCAGCTCGATCCCCGTACAGCTCGCGCGCCTCGATCAGGATAATGTCTTCACCGGCAAGGTTGGCATCCAACGCACGCCGACCACTAACGAACTGGAAGTGAATGGCGACGCCAGCAAGAGCACTGCGGGAAGTTGGCTTTCCAACTCCGACCGAAGGATCAAGACCGAGATTCAGTCGATTGGTGGCGCGCTCGAGAAGCTAGACAAAGTCCGCCTCGTGGATTTCCGCTACACCGACAACTACCTCGCCGCGCATCCCGAGATCGAGGACCGCCGCTATCCGAATGTGATCGCCCAGGAGTTCGCGCAGGTCTTTCCGAATGACGTGAAAAGCAGCGGTGAGAAACTGGCCGATGGCTCAGAGATCTTGCAAGTGGATACTTACCCTCTGACGATCTACGCCGCCGCCGCCGTCCAAGAGCTGCACCGCGACAATCAAAAATTGCACCGCGAAAACCAAGCGCTGAAAAAACAAGTCAGCGACCAGGAACAACGCCTCCGCAAACTGGAAGCGATCCTTGCCAAATAAGCGGATGAAGCGGCACGTCATTTGGTTTTCCGTTTCCTTGATGCCTTTCGCTGCGATGGCTGGGACGAGCGCAAATTATCGCATCGAACCCGCCGCCCTCGACAACGGCGGGCTCAATACGAGCAGCGCCAACTACCGCGCGAACTCATCGGTCGCAACGGGCATGGCGATCAACTCGGCACGTTACAGCGGTCGCACGGGGTTTGCGGGACAGTTGGGCGATGTGGTGGCGACGAGCATCGCTCTCACTGCCTCGCCCTTGACCCTCGATGAAGGGGGCACCCGCCAACTCAGCGCGACCCTCGTTTACGATGATCAGACCACCTCGGCTCTCGCCGCTGGCAGCATCACTTGGAGTGTGCAGAGCGGCCCGATCACAGGAATCAGTGCTACGGGCCTCGCTACGGCTGGCACGGTCTATCAAGAAACCGTAGCGGTCGTTCGTGGAGTCTATCAAACGTTTTCCGACACTCTCGATCTCACCGTCTTCAATTCGCATGTGGATGATTTCGGCTCGTACGCGAGTGACGGCCTCCCTGACGATTGGCAGGTCCTGTACTTTGGCGCGCCACCTAACGCCAGCGCCGCCGCGCTCGCCGATCCAGATCGCGATGGCCAAGACAATTTCTTCGAGTACACTGCCGGCTTGATACCGAACGATCCAACGTCCCATTTCACCTCGGGTCCAGCAAGTATCAGTGACTCGGAGTCGCAGCACCAAGGCATTGTTTTCTCTCCCCGTTTGAGCGATCGAAATTACACCGTTGAAGGCAGCGCGACACTGGAGGAGGGTAGTTGGACAACACTTGGTTCAATCACCACCGTCGATGATGGTCCGCAACGCACGGTCATCGACACGGGTAGCCTTGAGGTGAAAAAGTTTTACCGCGTCAAAATCAGCCGACCGTAAAGATTTACGATCCGACACTTTAATTTTCCGGACAAAAAGCAGCGGGCATCGAGCGAGAAATCAGCGGAGTTCGGAGCGGGGACTGGTTAGCGTTCCCACAAGCGCATGCGGAGTGCCTCGGCGGCGGCTCGGGCTTGCGTTCAAGGTCACTCTTGATTTGTGAAGTTGAATTTCCGCCTGCATGGAGGCAATATTCATCGAGTGATCTGGAATAACGTGTCGGGGCCGGAACAAAACCGGACAGAGACGGTTCAAAACCGGACAGGGAGACGGAACAAAACCGGATTTCTGTTTTGTGGCAATGCAATTGGCTGGT
>JAPJNB010000162.1 GCA_026461385.1 Akkermansiaceae bacterium | reverse complement strand
TGCGTATCCTGTGAACACATGATAGACAGAATCCTCGAATGCGCGGATCATCTTATCCTATGGTAATCACACTCATCCATCGAAATTCACTCACCGCATGTAATTGTCAAAATTGCCATGGGCCACCCCTTTTTCCCGCTCCTGCAACCTCTCGTTTCCCAGGCAGTTTAACCCTAAAAACAAATTGCTAGTAGTCGGTCAGTTATGAAAAAAATACTACGCATAGCGATTTTGATGACTCTGATGGCAGCCGTGACTCAGGCCTCGGGAATTTACGAGGTGGCTTATCGGTCTAATTTCACCGGTACCGATCTGGCCAGCGCAGGTTTAGCAACGAGCGCTGGGATTGGCGGAACTTGGACATTGGATACCACGAATAAAGTGATCACTGGTACACGCACCGGTGGTAGGCCTAGAGCAAGCGTTTATACGACCAAGTCATGGCAAAACGCTGACGGTTTCACCCTGTATGTAACGTTTAATCATCAAATTGTCGGTGATCGTTATTCGTTCGGCCTTGTAACTTCAGACTACACTATTCCAACTGCTACTGACAGTTTCAACCAAGGTTCGGCCGGTGCATATGGCATGGGTTTTACAGCGTGTGGGGAGAAAGGCGATGCACTGGTCTTTAATAACGGAACCACGTCATCGGTGCTAAGTACCGCCCAGGGGGCCAACATCCCCGGCACCCTTGAAAGCATGTATATCACGGTCACATCCAACAGTTGGAGCTATAGTCTCAACGGCGCTCCCCCCACCACGGGTTCGTTTGTCACTCCCTTTGATACAAGCAAAAACTTCCGGTTTGTGGCTTATGCACAGGACGTCGATGGACAATACATTAAGAGCATCACCTTGACCAAAATGCCTCTTAATCCCATGACTCCGGCAGAGTTGCAGGCGAATTTAACTCCCCAGTTAGCAAAGTTTCCATTTTCTTGGGACAAAGTAACACGCTGGGCATATGCATATAAAAATAGACTTTCTTGGACCGACAATGAGGTCAATATCATGGGAAGTCGCTGCAAGTACATTCGGGCTCCGATTTTAGTTCCCGATTGCGAGAGACTCCGAGCAGCCTTCCCTAGTAATATGTACTGCTTTAGCACATACCTCAATCTGGAAAGAAGTTGGGGGACTCCCGCGTCTCCTGAACACATTCTGTATAACGCCGGCGGCGGGCCGCACCTGTATGGAGGTAGCGATTCGGCTTATAATCTTGCGAACCCCGATCTTCGACAATGGTGGATAGATGACATCATCCGGCAAGCTAACGTCTATCCCAAGGCAGATGTTATTTTCGTCGACGCTCTTGAGAAAGCATTGGCGATAGAAAGCCAAGGTAAATATGACTATTGGGGGAATCCCGTATCTCATAATTATCTAGAAACAGGCCTCAAACCTCTGCTCACGGAACTCATTGCCAAGCTTTCTGCCGACTTTATCATACAGGGTAATTTTTTAAGGCCAAACAGCACGACCAACTCCAACCTCCCCTATGTTTCAAATTACATCCATAATTGCTATCTTGAGGGATTTGAAGGGGGTAACGATGCAAATTATGCAGCCAATCTCCATTTAGGCATTGCCGCCGTGCAACAGGCCGTTCGCATGGGGAAAATGATTTGCCCCAATCTTGGTTCTGAGAAACCATGGGTTTGCGCAGAATTGACCTTGGAACAAAAGAGAGCCAAAGCAAGTGCAGCCATGCCTGTTTTTTGGGCGCGCCTTGGTCCTACTGAACAAGATGAATTAGCCAATATGTATGCTTATTTTGACTTCAAATTGGCGTTTTTTCTGATCATGGCTGGCGAGCATTCCTATATGAGTTATTCGGATCAAGTTTCCATCACCTATGCAGGGACAGACATGTTTAAGATCGTCCCGCCATTCCCGGAATTTAATAGAAAACTGGGCGCACCTCTTTCCGAGGGTGTCAGGATAAACAGTACCACATGGGTACGGGAGTTTGCAAATTGCAAGGTGACTCTGAATGTTGATGCGGGCATCGCTAATATAGAGTGGCGTCCTCAGCTAGGTGTGGCATATCAGGGCGATTTCACCGGTGCCGATCTCGCCAGCGCAGGTCTGGCCACAAGCGCTGGGATTCAGGGAAATTGGACACTGAATACCACGAATGATTGGGTCACGGGTACAGGCGGCGGTAATTGCCGGGCAAGTCTCTATACGACTAATTCATGGGAAGGCAGTGGTATCAGCAGTGAAGGTTTCACTCTGAATGTAACCTTTAATAATAATGTTGGTATGCCACGCTACTCGTTCGGGATAGTCGATGCGGCCTGGACGATTCCAGTCTGGGAAGACTGGCTCAACGACGCCCTGAGATACGCGTATGGCATTGGTTTTTCAACGTCCGGGCCGAGGACGAACGGAGATTTTCTGGGCTTTAATAACGGATCCAGCGTTTCTGAGCTAAGCACGGCCCAGGGGGACATCATCCTTAATACATCGCAAACCATGTCTATCACGGTCACGCCCAACAGTTGGAGCTATAGTCTCAACGGCGCTCCCCCCACCACGGGTTCGTTTGTCACTCCCTTTGATACCAGTAAAAAGTACCGGTTTATTGCTTACGCACAGGCCGCTCGCAAACAAAACATCTCGCGCATTACCTTAACCAAAATCGCAAAGCCGGTGGCGAACAACCAGAGCCCGACGACACCTGCAGGCACTGCGATAAACCTCGTCCTCACGGCAAGCGACAGCGACAGCCCGAACCTGACGTATGCCATCGTGGCTGGTCCGGCGCACGGCAGTTTGGGTACACTAAACCCCACCACCGGTGCAGTGACCTATACACCGACGGCGAACTATAACGGCACGGACAGCTTCACGTTCACGGCGTTTGATGGCAGCCTCTATTCGACCGGCACGGTGAGCCTGTCGGTAGGCACCGTCACACCTACCGGCTTCTCCTCGTGGATCACCAGCACCTTCGCCAACGGCACGGTTTCGGGTGGTCAACAGGGCCCCAATGATGACTTCGACAAGGACGGCATCAGCAACTTGATCGAGTATGCCATCGCCGGCCAAGACCCCACCGTACCCACCGCCACCGTCGGTACCTTCACCGGCAATGTCCTCAGTTTTTCCAAGCGCCTCGACGCCACCGGAATCACCTACGACATCGAGAGCTCCACCCTGCTCACTGCCGGATCATGGACTAGCCAAGCTAAACCTCCGGTCGTGGAAAGCGCGAGTGCGATTTCCTTTACCTGGACGCCGGGCACCCCGGTTAAAAACTTCGTACGCCTCAAAGTGACCCAGCCTGTTGCCTCATAATTGAATGATTAAAAACCAGATTGGCAAAGCCAATGCGTTGACTAGCCTATGGCGGATTGTTCCATTTCATGTCACTCCAATCGTTCATTCTGTCAACTAGCCTCGCCGTATTCGTGATCGTTTTGGGCGGCTCGACGGTCGCATGGGGTGGGGACCTCGATCGACTCTCGATTACAGATTTGCAGCGGCGGTTGGCGGAAATTGACTCCGAACTTGCCGGTCTGGCACATATGAGTCTCAACAGTGGGGTTGGCCCGATCGGATTCCGGTCGAGCAGCCACACGGAGGCGGAACACTCGGAATGGGCGCGGGTGGACCTGGGTCGGGAGGCAGTGATCGACGAGATCGTCCTAGTTCCGGCTTTGTGGCGGGACTTGAATGCGGGCTTTGTCTCGGACGCCTTTCCCTCCAGCCTAAGGATTCTCGCTGGGACCGCCGGAGATCCGACGGGTTCGGTGGTGGCGGAGTTTCGCGATACCGCCCCCCTGTTGCCGCGCATTGCGCCGCTGGTGGTGCCGACAGGCGGAATCCGGGCGTCCTGGGTGAAAATCGAGACCGACCGACTGTCCCGCCGGGCCTTCGATGGAAGATTTATTTTTCAGCTCGCCGAGATGTTGGTTTTCGCCGATCAGGAGAATCTGGCGCTTCGGCGGCCGGTTAGCATTTCACATAATGACGTAGACTCACCGGCTTGGAACTCGGTGTTTCTGGTGGATGGCATCCTGCCCTACGTCATGAACTCGGGGCGTGGAAACCCGAGTCTGGCCTTCATCAGCGAGATCGGTATTGGCGACCGCCCGGCGATCGAAATCAACCTGCAGCAGAAATACCCCGTTTCAGGGATTCGGCTTCATGCCGTGGACCAGAGCGACACGGTGCCCCAGATTTACCCCGGCGATTACGCCCTACCTCGCAGTTTCCGCGTCGAGGGAGCGAGCGATGCCGGCTTTACCGATGCACAGCTTTTGATGGAGGCAAGCCAGGCCTCGATCTACGAATTGGGGCCGATCATGGAATGGAGCTTCAAGGAAAACGACTGCAGCTACCTGCGAGTGACCGCACTCGAACCCTATTTTTCTCAGGAATCCGGGCGGAATGGCACTCGGATCGGCTATGCCGAAATCGAAGTGCTTGCCGATGGCCTAAATGTCGCTGTCAGCAAACCGGCAAGCGCCGCCTTCAGGCCTGCCAGCTCTGGTCGCCGCTTCGAGTCATTGACCGACGGACAAAACCTTTACGGACGCATCTTGCCGGTCCGGCAATGGCTGGGCGAGCTTGCACGTCGCCATGATCTGGAAACGGCTCGTCCGCTCGTGGTCGCGGAGTTGTCCAAGAAACACTCGCGCACGCGGACCGTCCTGACCTGGATGTTCTGGCTCGCCGCGTTGCTCGCCGGGGCGATTGCCTTCATCCTATTTTACGCTCATTTTCGCGGCCGACGCCAGGAGAAGAACATCCGTGAGAGAATCGCCGCGAACTTGCATGACGAGCTCGGCGCCAATCTCCACGCCATCGGTCTGCTCGGAGATCTTGCCAAGGATGCCGTGGATTCGCGCGAGGATCTGGTGGATACCCTTGACCGCATCCGCAGCCTGACCGAACGCACCGGATCCGCCGCACGGAACTGCGCCCACATGGTTCTCGCCAGGGGTGTGTGCGAGGATTTGGTCGAGGAAATGCGCCGTGACTGCCGCCGCCTGCTGGCCGATCTGGAGCACTCGATCACGTTCGAAGGCGAGGAAATCCTGCGCCGTTTGTCCCGCCGCAAACGTATCGATCTCTATCTTTTGCACAAAGAAGCCCTCATCAACGTCATCCGCCACTCCGGCGCCACGGAAGCGACCACGCGGCTGGTTGCGAGGCCCGATGAAATCGTCCTAACAATCTCTGATAACGGTTGCGGGATCGCGGGCAGACCCCCACCTTCGCTCAAACGTCGTGCTGGCTTGCTCGGCGCAGACCTCTTAGTGGAACGGCCCGAAGGCGGTGGCACCCGCATCGTCCTCAAACTCAAATCCCGCAAATTCGGCATCCTCCAATGAACGACCCGGTCAAAATCATGCTCGTCGAAGATAATCTGGAATTCCGCAAGGTGATCCGTCTGGCTCTTTTGCGCGATGCCGCCATCGAACTGGCCAGCGAGTTCGGCACCGCGGAAATCGCGTTGCGCAGCCTTCGCAGCCTGCGTGCTGGCTCGGTGCCGGGTAGCCCGGATGTCATTCTTTTGGACCTCCGCCTGCCTGGCATGGGAGGCCTTGATGCCCTGCCACAATTCACCGGCACCGCTCCCCGCGCGAAGGTAATTGTGCTAACCCAGTCCGACTGTGAGGCCGACGTCCTGCGTGCCATCGCACTCGGTGCGGCGGGCTACCTGCTGAAGTCCTCCACCATCACCCAGATCAAGGAGGGCATCCGGACCGTAATCGACGGCGGCGCCTCGCTCGATCCCAGCGTGGCCAAGTTTCTTTTCAAAAACCTCCAGTCCCGCCTCCCGACCGCGAAAGCCGAGGGACTGCTCTCGGATCGCGAGTTGGAAATCCTCGCCCTACTCGGTGAGGGGCTGGTTAAAAAGGAAATCGCTGATCGTCTCGGCATCACCTATCCCACCGTCGATTCCCACGTCCAGAACATCTACGAGAAGCTCCAAGTCCACAACGCGCCCGCCGCCATCAACATCGCCCATCGATTGGGGATTTTCCCGCAGAAGCCCTGAAACGGCTGATAGGTACGCCGCCTCTCGTTTCCAACGGACCGTGTCGGGCATCGTGTGAACACCGCCCGTGACAGCATGTGAACCCCGCTGCTCCATTTATCCTGTGAACACAGGATGGACGGCACGGGCAGATTTCATCATATTTAAACTTCACGTGCTTCGTAACCACTCATTTAACCCGCAGGAAATCTCCTCCTCGTTCGGGCGCATTCAGTCAAAATTTCTCTCATGGTGCGCTGGGATCGCTGTTGCTACCGCTGGGCTATGCCACGCGGACGATTTCTCCGCGCAACGGCAGCTCGTGGAGGATCTCGCCCGCTTCACTGAGGCTCCCGCCATACGCGAAGCCGACGGGTTTACTACCACCGGTAAAATCAAGGCGATCTATTTCGACGCGCTTGAGTGGAAGGGTGAACCCACTAAGGTTTTCGCTTGGCTCGGCGTTCCGAAAAATCCATCCGGCAAAGTGCCCGGCATCGTGCTCGTCCACGGCGGCGGCACGGCCTACCAGTCATGGGTGCAGGAGTGGAACGACCGCGGCTTCGCAGCCATATCGATCGCCGTCGAGGGGCAAACCTCCAATCGCCCCGAGGGGGCTTCCAAGGGGTGGGAGCGGCATGAATCAGGTGGCCCGGCACGTGTAGGGATCTATGGCGATTCCAAGGAACCGCTGCGCGACCAATGGATGTACCACGCGGTCGCGGATACGATTCTCGCCCATTCACTGCTTCGCTCGCTGCCAGGAGTGGACCCGGAAAAGATCGGCATCATGGGTATCTCATGGGGCGGCGTGATCACCAGCACCGTCATCGGCATTGATTCCCGCTTCGCCTTCGCCATCCCCACCTATGGCTGCGGCGATCTTTCCACGGCCGGAAATCAATACGGCCGCGCTCTCGGCGAAAACCTTCTCTATCAGCAGGTCTGGGATCCCATCCTGCGCCTCGACCGTGCGAAGCTGCCGGTCCTCTGGCTTTCATGGCCGCAGGACCAGCACTTCCCGCTCGATCACCTGGCGGCAAGCTACCGTCGGGCGCCCGGGCCCCGCATGGTGACACTGGTCCCCAACATGGGCCACGGCCATGGCCCGGCACGGAAGCGGTTGGAAAGTTTTGCGTTCGCGGAGAGCGTTGTGAGCGAGAAGTCTCCATGGTGCGTCCAGACCACTGCCGGTGCGGATGGCAATACTGCCCGCGTCTCCTTCACCTCGACGAAACCGCTTGATCGCGCCACGTTGGTCTCCACCACGGGTTCTGGCATCACCGGATCGCGCAAGTGGCTGGAGTCGCCCGCCAAGCTTGATGAAAAAGACGGCCGCTGGCACGCCACCGCCACCTTGTCCGAGGGCACGACCGCCTGGTTCATCAATGTTCAAAGCGGGGTGCTCGTTTCGAGTTCCGATTTTCAGGAAACCTCCGCCCCTTCAAAATAAATACCCGTCAACCCGCCCGTCCGATGATGTCACTTTACCAACGATCCGCCTGCTTGATCGCCCTTGCATCCGCACTTCTTCCGCATCCAGCCTGCGCGCAGGAAATGGATAAAATGTGGGGCGATTCGGTGGTCAAGCTCCGCGCTGAGGACGCCTCACGCGGGCAATTGTTCGCCGACGGGAACTACGCCATGTTCATCCACTGGGGGCTTTATTCCCAGCTAGGAAACAAGGTGGACGGCAAGACCTACTACGGCATCGGGGAGTGGATCATGAACAAGCGGATGGCTGGCATCCCGGTTCCGGAATACATGGATCTCGCCAAAACCTTCAATCCCGAAAAGTTCGACGCCAAGGCCATCGCCCAACTGGCCAAGGATGCCGGGATGAAATACATCATCATCACCAGCAAACATCACGACGGCTTCGCGATGTTTGATTCAAAATCGAATGACTTCAACGTGGTCAAAGCCACGCCATACAAGCACGATCCGATGAAAGACTTGGCCAAGGCATGCAAGGAGGTGGGAATCGGATTCGGATTCTACTATTCCCACAATCAGGACTGGACCTTCCCCGGCGGCAACAATGGCCCGGCCACCGATGCCGACGGCAAATCCGCAAATTTCGACGACTACTTCCTGAAAAAATGCCTGCCTCAGGTGAAGGAAATCACCACCGAATACGGACCGATCGAAATCGTCTGGTTCGACACGCCCGGTAACATGCCCAAAAAATATGTCGAGGAACTCGTGGCCGTCGTCCGCAAGAACCAGCCCAACGCCATGATCTGCGGCCGCGCCGGTCACGGGCTGGGGGACTATCAATCGATCGGTGACATGGAGGTGCCGATCGAAAACATCGATGGTCTATGGGAATCCGTGGATACCACTAACGACTCGTGGGCCTACGCATGGTATGACACGAACTGGAAGACGCCGGGCGAAATCCTCCGCCGCCTGATCTCCACTGTCGCCCGTGGCGGCACCTATATGCTCAACATCGGCCCCCGCGGGGATGGCTCGGTGCCCGAGCATGCCGCCGATTCGCTGCGCTGCTCTGGCGAGTGGATCAAACGCCACCCGGCCGTGGTCTATGGCGCGGCCCCCTCGCCCTGGGGGCACGCCCTGCCGTGGGGGGACGTCACCGTGCGCGACAACAAGCTATTTCTATCAGTCTTCGACCGCCCGACCGATGGCAAGCTCCATCTCCCGGGACTCAAGACGGAAATCCGCTCCGCCAGATGGCTCACCGCGAGTGGCTCCCAGCCCGTCACCTACCAACGCGACGGCACATGGACCTGTCTCACTCTGCCGCCCGGCACGCTTAACGCGCTAGTTCCGGTGATCGAAGTCACCCTCGCCGCCCCGCCGGAAGTTGACCGGACTTTCGGCATCGATCCCAAAGGTCCCACTGAACTTGATGTGCATTTCGCCTCGGTCAAGGGAGCCACCCGTAACAGTAAGCGCTGGATGGAGAAATTTGGCGAGTGGAAGCACACGGTCGAGGTGACGGATTGGAAAGCCGATGGCGCCGCGACTTGGGAAGTGGATGTTCTTCGCCCGGGCAACTATCGAGTCGATTTGACCTACACCGGTGAAAAAAGGCTGGTCTGGCGAGTCGCGGTGGAAGGCGGACAATCCATCCAGAACCAGCAGAATGCCTCACCTATCTATCAATCGTTTCCGATCGGCTGGCTCGAATTCACCACTCCCGGGCGGCACCGCATCAGCGTGGGCTGCATCGATGGAAATACCACCACCGCCAGCCTCAAATCCCTCCGTCTCACGCTCGTGACGGATCTTTCACCGACCAGCGACAGTGCCAGCAGCCAATGAATGTCATGATGAAATCCCTGATTCCGCTTCTCGCCCTCCTTGCAGTTCCGGCCTCGGCAGAGGAGCCGAAGCGCCCGAACATCGTTTTCGTCATCACCGATGACCAGGGCTACGGCGATCTCGGTCATACCGGAAACTCGGTGCTCAAGACGTCGCATATCGACAAGCTGGCTGCCGAATCCTCCAGTCTAACCGACTATCATGTGATGCCCACCTGTTCACCCACGCGCGCGGCGGTGCTCACGGGGCGCTGGGCGGACCGCACCGGCGTCTGGCACACCGTGAACGGCCGCTCGATGCTGCGCGAGAACGAGGTCACGCTCGGACAAATGCTCAAGGACGCCGGCTACGCCACCGGGCTTTTTGGTAAATGGCATCTCGGCGACAATTTTCCCTATCGTGCCGAAGACCGTGGCTTCACCGAGGTCTATCGCCACGGCGGCGGCGGAGTCGGCCAAACGCCGGACCTGTGGGACAACTCCTACTTCGATGGCAGTTACTATCACAACGGCCGTGTGGTTGCTGCCAAGGGATTCTGCACCGACGTGTTCTTCTCCGAGGCCAAGCGCTTCATCCGTGAGTGCGCGGCGAAGCACAAACCGTTCTTCGCCTACATCGCGCCTAACGCACCGCACGGCCCGCTGCACGCGCCCCAGAAATACATGGATCTGTATGCGGATCAGCCCCCGGAGCTCGCTGCGTTCTTCGGCATGATCCATAACATCGATGACAACGTCGGCGCGCTACGCGACTTGCTGCGTGAACTGGGAATCGAGGATGACACCCTGTTTATTTTCACCACCGATAATGGCACTGCGACTGGCGAAGCGGTGTTCAACGCCGGGATGCGTGGAAAAAAAGGCAGCGAATACGAGGGCGGCCACCGGGTACCGTTCATCGCCCATTGGCCTTCCGCGGGGTGGAACCTGAAGCACTCTAGCGACATCCTCTGCCACGCCGTGGACATCGTTCCCACCTTGCTAGACGTTTGCGGTGCGAAGAAACCGGATGGAGTCAAGCTCGACGGTCGCTCGATCCGCGCCCTGCTGGCTCCCACAGGCGATGTCGCGGACTGGCCGCACGACCGAATGCTCGTCACCGACTCCCAGCGCGTGCGTGATCCCATCAAGTGGAAACAAACCGCCGTCATGTCCGGCAAGTGGCGGCTTGTGAACGGCAAGGAACTGTATGACATCGCAGCCGATCCCGGACAGAAGAGCAACGTGATCACCGCGCATCCTGAAAAAGTGGCAACGATGCGTGCCTTCTACGAGGCTTGGTGGACCGAGCTCGAACCCACGTTTTCCCAATCTGCCGCCATCACAATCGGTCATCCGGAACATCCCGTCGTGAGTCTAACCGCACACGATTGGATCCAGGAAGAGCTGCCGCCATGGAACCAGCAAAACATCCGTGAAGCCGAGGGTCTCGCCAAGTCCGCTCATCAGGGGTATTGGTTTATCAAAGTCGTAACGCCCGGCACCTACACGATCCGCCTGCGCCGCTGGCCCGTGGAGGCGGACCGCCCGATCATCGCCGCCCTTCCTGCCGGTGAAAACGTGCCCGGCGGCACGCGCGCCTACCGCGCCTACCCCGGCAAGGCGCTCCCCATCACGTCCGCCGTGCTGCGGCTCGACGGCAAGGATCTAGAATCCAAGCCGGTGAAACCAGACGACCATGAAATCGTGTTCACCACCCGTCTCGCCGCCGGAACGCAAAATTTGGCCCCCGTTTTCCGCGATGATCAAGGCAACGAAATCGGAGTCTACTTCGTCACCGTCACCTATCAACCCTGAGCTTCATTCCGTCCACACTCTCATGCGAATCCACATCCTTCTCATCGCCCTTCTCGCCGCAAGTCAGCCTGTGAAAGGCGACCCGCCGAAACTTACCGAAAGCACACCAGCAGGCCATGCACGCCCAACGTTTTCATGGGATCGTGTGCCGCAATATATGCATATCCGGAAAGCCGAAAAGTTTACCGATGCCGAGATCAAATACCTCGCGACGTTTCCGCTGGTGACCTTCGAAAAAACGACAGGACACAAGGCTTTTCAATCGACGGAGGATGGCACAATCGCCGCCGCCAAGGCCGTGAAGGAGGTGAATCCCCTAACGAAGATTTTATACTATCGCAACGTGATCGTTCACTACGGCACCTACAAAGCGAACGCCGAAATCGAGAAGACGCCGGGTGCCTTCCTGGTGGGAAGCAATGGAAAAACCAAGCTGGTTCGCAATGCTTGCGAAGCCTACGATTTGACCAACCCGCAGGTGCGGGACTGGTGGGTCGGCCATGCCAAGCAAATGTGCGCCGATCCCGCGATCGATGGCCTTTTTTTCGATGGAAACATCAAGGTTCTCTCGCCCGGTTACTTGGCTCGTGACATCGGGAAAGAGAAAAAAGCCGCCGAACTGGCTGGATACGAGACTATGATGAGTGATGTTAGAAAGGCCTTGGGGCCGGACAAGATCATGCTGGCGAATGTCCTGCGGATCGGCCAAAGCAAGGATGACGGCTTGGAGGCGATCAAACGATTTGACGGCTCCTACATCGAAGGCTTTGAAATCGCTGGTTCCCCGGAACAGAAGAAGGACAACGTGGCCAGAGGAATGGTTGCGTTTCAAAAAGCGGCTCGTGGTGGGTTCATCGTTGCATTCACCGCCGGACTTTCCGAATTAAACGTAGAGGAGGGCGTCCTCAATCCACAGCGTACGGATGAAATCCGCAAAGGGCTGAGTGAAAAAGATAATCACAGCAAACGCTTCGAGTATCTCCTCGCGTTGTTTCTCACCTGCGCCGAAAAACACAGCTACTTCCTCGCCCACGATGGATATGGTGCGGAAAAAAGCAAAGTCTGGATGAAGCCTAATCCGGAGTTGGAGCGTCCGCTGGGTGCGCCAAAAGGCCCCGCCGTCCAGAACGGATACATTTACACCCGTGAATTCGCCCACGCCAAGGTGCGCTTGGACATCGAGAACGAGGTCGGCGAGATCGTCTGGAAGTAGTTCTCAAAAAAATCATCCGCAATATCATCCATTTTAATACCACGATAAATAACAAACATACTAATACCACCATGAACAACCCACCGACACGTCGTCATTTTCTCAAGTCCACCCTCGCCGCAGGCACCGCATGGATCGCGCCACAGATCGTCAAAGCGGAGACCCTCGGCAACACCGCCAAGACCGCCGCGAACTCGCGCATCGGCATGGGTTTTATCGGATTAGGCGGGATTTCCGACGGTCACGTCCGCTCGTTTCCCGGAATGAAGGATTTGCAACCGATCGCGGTGTGCGACGTGCGGGACGGGCAGGTGAAGAAAGCCCTCGGAACGCTTAAGGACAAGGGCTTCGAGGGAATTCTAGGCACGGCCAAATTTGAAGAGGTGATTGCTCACCCCGATGTGGACGTGGTGTGCGTGGCCACGCAGGATCACTGGCACGCGGCGATCGCACTGGCGGCGATGAAGGCGGGCAAGGATGTCTATGTCGAGAAGCCGATGACCCTGACCATCGAGGAGGGCAAGGCCTTGGTGGCGGCGGAGAAAAAATACGGACGCATCCTGCAGGTCGGCAGCCAGCAACGCTCTGAAATCTATTTCCGCATCGCGGCCAATCTGGTGCGCAACGGCATGATTGGCGACATAAAGGAAATCTACTGTCGACTCGGAGAGTTTCCGCAGCCGCCGGAAAAAGAGACGATCATTCCCGTTCCGGAGGGCTTCGATTACGACCGCTGGCTCGGGCCCACCCCGTTTTTCGAGTATTCGGAAAACCGTGCGAAAGGGGCGTATGGAGGTGGCTGGCGCTGCTACTGGGAATATGGTAACCGCAAGTTCGGCGACTGGGGCGCGCACCACTTCGACATCGTGCAATGGGCGCTGGGTCGTGACGAAACAGGCCCCGTCGAGTTCATCCCGAAGGGCTACGAAGGAGCGGAATACCACCATTACCGCTACGCCGACGGCATCACCGTGTGGCGCGATCGCAAGCCAGACAACGGCGCCATGATCCGCTTCATCGGAACCAAGGGCGAGGTGCTCGCCAGTCGTGGCAAGATCGAAACCTCACCGGTCGAACTGGTCCGCCACAAGTTTGGTCCTAACGACGTGCAGGTGTATGAATCGAAGAACCACCGTGAGAATTTCATCACATCGGTCCTGAGTCGCAAGCCGACGATCTGCCCAGCCAGCGTTGGTCAGCGTTCAGCCGCCATCTGCCAAGTTGCCGCCATTGCCGAACGCACGGGACGGGCGATCAAATGGGACCCCACCGCCCAACAAATCATCGGCGACGATGCAGCAAAGGCGATGCAAGACCGTCCGCGCCGCAAGGGCTACGAGATGCCAGCGGTATGAAAAAGCCCACGACCCTCGCGATTGCGGTGACCGTTCTGGGTTCTCTACTTTGCCATACGGCTGAATCCCAACCGGTCCCTAAAGGCACCACGTTGCCCTCCGGAAAAGAGTGGATCATCGAAACGCAAGCGGATTGGGAGTCCAACACGGAGTCGAAATCCGGCATGGGATTCCGGGACGGGATGGCCGTGCCGTCGGAGCGGTCCGCCACATTTGTCAGCAAGATCAAGTCATTCGATCAGAAGCAAACGCCTCGTTCATTGGTGGTGTCGCAATCTCCGGTGTGGGACAACTGGCAGGAGGTCCCGAAAATCGCTCCCGCGAACTTGGGAGACGCCCCGGTTTTACTGACCATGGGTCCCGGAAACTATTGGATTTTCGGGCTATATACGAACAAGCTACCCGCGACAGATTTCACTCCCCATGAAGCGAAGTTGGAGGGATTCGATGTGCCGCTCCTAACAACGCAGTGGCCCAACCAATTCAATGCTCCGGGCGGCTTGAAGAAATCCCTCGGTGGCTACCATGCCTGGCAGAGCCGCGACATGGTGAATTGGGTGCATCACGGACCGGTCAGCGACAAGCGGGCGCGATGGATGACGACCGCCGAGTCCGTCGATGGGAAAGCCTATTTGTACTATGATTTTCCAAACGACCAGAATCCTAGTGTGTATATCGATGAGGACCTGACCGACGGGAAACCGGGAAAAGACTTGGGGCTCGTTTTTAAAAATCCAACCCATGGATCGGACTGCGCTGTTATTAGGGAATTGGATGGTAAGTTTCATTTGATTGCCGAGGACTGGAGCCCCATCGATGCTTCCAAACACGCTTGGGATTCGCCGTTGGCTAGACACGCGGTCAGTGCCGATGGGGTGGGGGACTTCAAACTTTTGGCACCGCCCGTCGATCAACGCACCAAGCCGACTGGCAAGATGGGCACGTTCAAGCACCCGCATTGGACCAAGGAGGACCCGAAAAACTTCCCGTCAAATGTCGCCGAGTATGAGATCCACGAGCCTGATCAAAATGCCTATGGCGATTGGGCGGCGATCTCGATCGGCGGGCAATATTATCTTTTCGGCGATTTCGAACCGGCGGGCTCGAAAGCCATGAGTGTCGCGCGGTTCACCTCCTCGGACATCAACAAGCCGTTCACCTTCTGTGGCAGCTTCGGCGCTGGACACCCGGATCCGGATGTCTGTTTTGCCGAAGGGCGCTTCTATCTGATCAACCAGACGAAGAACGATTTCACCAGCCCGGGACCTTGGGTGGAGCGGGTCGAGGCGCGGGTGGGGGTGGATACCGACAACGATGGGAAAATCAACGAGTGGACGCCCTGGCAGGAGGTCCGTGAAAAATACGATTACATCCCCGGATTCTCTAAACAGGTCGCCAAGGCCCCGGCCGCACTGGACCTCTCGAAGCTGCCCGCCGGACATGGATTCCAAATCGAGTTGAAAATCACCGACACCACCGAGAACGCTGCCAAACCAATCTTGGACAAGCTCGCTCTCACCTTTGCCGATTAAATTATGAAATCTACCCTCACACTCCTCACATTCCTCGCCGCCCTGCTGCTCGCGCCGCTGGCAGTAATGTACGCCGCCGACGTGTCTCCACCGGCCAATTGGGACCGCGTGCCGCTGAACATTCATTTCGGCAAACGCAGTGGCGACATGACGGATGCGGAGATTGATTTCCTCGCGAAGCACAGCGTTCTGGTCGCGCTGGAAAAGGGGCACGGTGCCAGCGCACACGGCAGCACGGAGGCGGGCGTGGCGGACACGGCGCGGCGGATCAAGCAGCGCAATCCGTCGGTCAAGGTGCTCTTCTATTTCAATGCCTTCATCAACTGGGGGGGGTATGACGCGTACAAGACCTATCGCCCGGAGTGGACGCTGCGCACGACGGGCGGCGAGATCGTCAAACATGCTTCTGGTACGCCCCGGCCCGATCCGTCGAACGCGGCGTTCCGCGAGTGGTGGTCGGACGTGATCGCAAACGAAATGAAGCGTGGCCCGATAGACGGGGTATTTGTGGACGCACTGCCGCAGGCGTTCGCTCCGACGTTGACGCAGGCGGTTGGCAGCGAAAAGGCCGAGGCGGTGATCGCGGGCTTGCGTGAAATGCTCGCTCTCACCAAACGGAAGATCGGCGCGGACAAGATCGTGTTGGCCAACGGAACACGCGCCAACGATTACCGGGAAATTCTCGATTGGGAGGGCTTGGACGGCGTGATGATTGAGCATTTCGCGGCGTTCGGCAGCAACAAAGCGGCGGACATCCAGGCCGATATCGAAACCGTCGCGCTGGCGGCCGCCAAGGGCAAGTTTGTCGTGATCAAGGGCTGGCCGGGCTTCAACTGGATGGATCATGAAATGATGAAGCGGCCGGGGGCGGAGTTGCTGAAGCTCGCCCGCGAACAGATCACGTTTCCGCTGGCCTGTTTTCTCGTCGCGGCTCGCCCGGGGTCGTTGTTTTGTTATTCGTGGGGCTACACCGATATCCACGGGACGCTCGAATCCTACCCAGAATTGGAGCGACCCTTGGGAGCGCCCTTGGGTGAGGCGAAGCAAACCGGCTTGAGTTACCAGAGGGAATTTGCCCACGCCTCGGTTTTCGTTAATCTCGAAACGAAGACGGCCCGAATCGATTGGAAACCATGAGACGCGCTCTCGCATTCCTGACCACCCGACCATGCGGATTGGAGGATGAAACGTGTGAAGAATAGGTTGAACGAAAAAAAGGGAGACTATATGAGCAAGATGATGGTTTTAATGACGATGTGTTGCTGGATTGTGGCAGGCGCGGCCACAGCGGTTGACGGAGGCGAGAAGGCCGGCGCACCTGCCGCCACCGTGAAATCGCGAACATTCAATGTTCTGAACTACGGGGCGGTGGGCGACGATAAGACGGACAACACCGAAGCGTTTTCGGCCTGCCTGAAGGCGGTGATCGCGGCCGGCGGCGGGCGCATGTTTATCCCCGACGGGATCTACCGCGGCAGGATTGTCATTCCCGGCACCAAAGAGTGGATCACTGTGGAGATCGCGGGCGAGAGCGAACCGACCCCGGTCTTCGGGACGATCGGCACGTTTGTCTTCCCGAAGAATGGCACGATTATCAAATGCCTGTCGGAATCGGGGCCCGCGGTCATTTCTTCAGCCAGCGTCCCCGATAAAATGTATATGCAGTTCTCGGGGGTCAATGTCAGCCTGCGGAATCTAGACATCCGCACCTACGACAATCCCGGTATCGGCGGCATCGATCTGCTGAACGCGGTGCAATGCAAGATCGAGAACGTCTTTGTCAATACCGACATCTACAATGTGCAGGCATCCAAGCCCACCCACGGCACGGCCGGCATCAGCACCCCGGCCTGCAACAACGGGGCTCTCACGATCCTGCGCAATGTAGTCGTTACCGGGTATCACACCGGCATCCTGGTCAACGAGCATACCGACGGCGACAACATCAATCTGGCATCCAACGTCAACGGACTGGAGTTCGACTTCGCCCATCACGCCTCCAGGTTCGGCCGGGTCGGTGCGCAACGATGCACCCGCAGCATCACGGTGACCGGCAAGCACGGTTTCTGCATTGATCAGCTAGATATGGAAATTGCCAGCCCAGGGCAGACCGATGAACACAACAAGTGGCAGGCAACGGACATCAATATCAACGACCCGAAGAATCTCGGCAGTGGCGATATCAACTACTGGGTCGTCGAGGGGGCTGTGGGTGCGGTCGAGAAGTTCACCCGCAACGGCGGCGCCTCGATCCGCGCCCGGCGTATCGGCTCGGCTCCGGCCGTAACCGGGAAGCCGGCAGAATGATGAAAGACATAGGGGTCATGCTAAAGAAAGCCGACTCAAAATAACCAAACCATGAAACAAACAATCCCCACTTTGTTACTGAGCCTGCTTTTCAGCCTGCCCTCGCAAGCTAAGGAAACAAAGGTCGAGGCGAACCAAGTGATGGAGGTTTTACTGGTTTCCTCGAAGCCTTACGAGAATCCGTTCATGGAGGTCGAACTCGATGCGGTAGTGTCGCGGCCGGACGGCAAGCAGCTCCGCGTGCCCGCGTTCTGGGCGGGGGGCAATGAATGGAAATTCCGCTACGCCTCGGAGCTGACGGGCACCCATTCGTGGAAGACGGAATGCAAAGACGCGACGAACACCGGGCTTCATGGCATCAGCGGCATCATCGAGGTGGTTCCGAGCACGAGCGACAACCCGCTCTACAAGCACGGTCCGTTGCGGGTTTCGGAGAACAAACACTTTTTTTCACACGCGGATGGCACGCCGTTCTTCTGGCTGGGTGATACCTGGTGGAAGAACCTCTGCATGCGGATGACTTGGGAAGGTTTTCAGGAACTCGCCGCTGACCGCAAGGCGAAGGGATTCAATGCCGTGCAGATCGTTTGCGGACCGTATCCCGACGAGGGTTTTCTCGAGGAACGCATGGCGAACGAGGGCGGTCTGCCCTACGAGTCGGTGAAATTCGAGAAGGTAAACCCCGAGTATTTTAACTACACGGACCGCCGCATCCAGCACCTCGTGGAGAGCGGTTTGGCGCCGGTGATCGTCGGCTCCTGGGGGCGTGGGGATTGCAACAGCATGCAGGCGATTGGGCTTGAGGGCTTGAAGCGCCACTGGCGTTACCTCGTGGCTCGCTATGGAGCGTATCCGATCTTCTGGATCCTTGCCGGCGAAATTCCCGAGGAAACCAAATGGAATCAGGGTCCCTGGGCGCCATTGGCGAATCATGTGCGGAGCCTCGATCCTTACCACCGCATGCTCACCTGCCACACGGGTCATGGACGGCGCGGCGCGAAAGACGACACGACGGTGATTGATTTCGACATGGTCGGTGGCAACCACGACCAAAATGTGGCAGTCCAACCGCAGACCGTGGCAATCGTTTCCTCGGCCTATTCCAAAGGGCCGCCCATGCCCGTGCTGGTCGGCGAGACCTGCTACGAGGGGCACATGCAACAGGGTTTCGGCGACACGCAGCGCCGGATATTTTGGCAGAGCATTCTGAACGGTGCGGCGGGGCATACCTATGGCGCGGCCGGCATCTGGCACGCCAGTGTGGAAGGCGATCCCGGTTGTGCGTCAGCCGCATTCGGGGGCAAAAAGGTCTACGATTGGACCACTTGGAAGGAAGGCATGAATTACCCCGGCGCGACCGAGTTGGGCATGGCGAAAAAACTCCTCGAGCAATACCCGTGGCAGCGCTTCGAACCGCATCCAGAGTGGACCGCGCCCGGTTGCTACGCCGCCGGTATCCCCGGCGAGGTGCGCTTCATTTACCACCCAAGGGGGAAGATTTACGACTGGACTGGCACAGTGGTGAAAAATCTCGAACCCGGCGTGAGCTACTCCGCGTTTTATTTCGATCCCGCCACCGGCCGCCGCTTCGACCAAGGCCTCATCCGCTCCGACACCGGCGAATTCAAAACCAAGGAAATTCCCTCGCCGCAGGATTGGGTGCTTGTCCTAAAGAAAGCTGACTCAAAATAAAAAACCAAACCATGATGAAGACTTCAATCCTAATCCTCACCGCCCTGCTGCTCGCACCGCTTTACGCTGCGGAGCCGGCGGCACGGAGGCCTAACATTATATTCATCTACGCCGACGACTGGGGCTGGGGCGATTTATCCTGTCACGGCAACACGTGGCTGCAAACGCCGAACCTCGACAAACTCGCCAGCCAGGGCACGGACTTTCAGCAGTTCAATGTGCTTAATCCGGTCTGCTCTCCCAGTCGCACGGCGGCCATGACGGGGATGTATCCGGCGAGGTTTTCCGTCCATCAGCACTTCGCCGCGCCCGAGTCGAACCATGCGCGGGGCATGCCCGACTGGCTGGATCCGAAAGCGCCCTCGCTACCTCGTTTTCTCAAGGCCGCCGGCTACCGCACCGCGCATTTCGGCAAGTGGCATCTGACGAATCGGGACACCTACGGCGCACCAAAACCGGAGGCCTACGGCTTCGACGAGTTCGCCGTCTTCAACGGCGGCGCGGAGTGGCCATCGGCAGATATGCATGCAACGGCCTCGAATACGGTGGCCTTCATCCAGGCGAACAAGGGCGGGCCTTTTTTCATCAACGCGTGGCTGCACGAGAGCCACACGCCGCATGTGCCGACGAAGGAGTCCATGGAAAAGTGGAAGCATCTCGACAAACAGAAGCAGGTTTACGCCGCCGTCATCACCGACGGCGACAACGCTGTTGGCGCGATCCTCGATGCATTAAAGGCAGAAGGTCTGGAGGATAACACCATCGTGATTTTCTCCAGTGATAACGGACCGGAATCCACCGCAGCCAAAGCGGGTCCGGAAAAGCGCGACCGCGACGTCAGCGCGACGGGCTACGACACCTACTACAGTGTCGGTTCATCGGGCGGACTGCGTGGCCGCAAGCGCAGCCTGTTCGAGGGCGGCGTGCGCGTGCCCTTCATCGTCCGCTGGCCCGGGCACACCCCAGCGGGTGCGAAGAACGACCGCACCGTCTTCACCGCCGTGGATCTGCTGCCCACGCTCTGCGCGGCGGCGGGCGTGACGCTGCCCGCCAACTACATGGGCGACGGCGAGAATCTCTTGTCGGCGATGCAAGGCAGCACCCCCACTCGCACGCGTCCCATCTTCTGGCACTGGACCGGCAAGGGCACCGAGCCGGACTGGTGGCCGCGTCTCGTTGTGCGCGACGGCGACTGGAAACTCGCGCTCGACGATGCGAAGCGCGCGGAGCTGTTCGACCTCGCGAAGGATCGCGCCGAAGCCACGAACGTCGCGAAGGATCATCCTGAAATCGTCGTGCGTCTGACGAAGCTCGCGCTCGCATGGAAGGCCACGCTGCCCGAAAAACTCAACCCAGCCTGCGTGAGCAAAAGTTCCACACCCGTAAAATCCGACCCACCATGAAGCACACTTTCACACTCCTCACAACCCTGCTGCTCGCACCGCTGGCTGCGCTGCAAGCCGCTGATGCACCGAAGCCCAATATCGTATTCATCTACGCCGACGACTGGGGCTGGGGCGATTTATCCTGTCATGGCAACACGTGGTTAAAAACGCCGAACCTCGACAAACTCGCCCAAGAGGGTATTGATTTTCAGCATTTCAATGTGCTCAGTCCGGTCTGTTCGCCCAGTCGTGCGGCGGCCATGACGGGTCGTTTTCCGGGTCGCTTCGGAATCAATACGGTCTTCGGTGTCGGCAAGCCTCCGGAGATGCCGGACTGGTTGGACCCCAAGGCACCCACGATACCCCGCTTGCTCAAGGCGGCGGGCTATCGCACGGGGCACTTTGGTAAATGGCATCTAGGGGAGGGGAAACCAACCATCGCGGACTACGGCATTGACGAGTCGGCGGTCTATCACGGACCAGGGCCGGGTGTCGGACCCGCGGGAAACGATATTCCCAACCAAGCGGTGAAGTTCATCGAGGCAAATAAAGACCGTCCGTTCTACGTCAACGTGTGGCTGCATGAGAGCCATTTGGCCCACAGCCCGTCGGCGGAATCTATGGAGAAATGGAAACATCTCGACCCCCGGCAACAGGTTTATGCGGCGGTCATCACCGACGGCGACAACAAGGTCGGCATGGTCCTCGATGCGCTGAAAAGGTGCGGAATCGCGCAGAACACGCTCGTTGTTTTTTCCAGCGATAACGGCCCGGCGAAGTCCAGAGAAAGCGACAAAGGCGTTCCCGGCGGCTATCGCAGCTACTACAGCATCGGTGAAACCGGCGGCCTGCGGGGACGAAAAACCAGTCTCTTTGAAGGCGGCGTGTGCACGCCTTTCATCGTACGGTGGCCGGGCCATGCTCCGGCCGGCTTGAAAAATGACACCACCGTCCTGACGGCGGTGGATTTGCTCCCCACCTTCTGCGCCGCCGCCGGAGTTACTCCGCCGACCGACGCCAATGGCGACGGCGAAAATTTGCTCCCGGCTCTCAAGGGAGAATCCATCCTGCGCACCCGCCCCATTTTCTGGAGGACAACTTACGGCAACAAGAATGACCCCAACTTCTGGCCTGATCTGGCGGTTCGCGACGGGAATTGGAAACTGGTGACAACCTTCGATGGCCAGCGGGTCGAACTGCACAATCTCAAGACGAATCGCTCCGAAGACATCTCCAAAGATCAGTCAAAGGACCATCCCGAAATCGTCGCACGCCTGACCAAGCAGACACTCGATTGGAATGCGACTCTGCCCACCAAGGCAGATCCAAGCTGTTTGGCAAAATCACAAGAGAGCGAGCCGAAGAAACTCTCTGAAAAAGCGGCCAAATCTGAAGTGCCCGTTAGAGATCGAAACGGGCCTTTCAATCGTTGGGACACGAACAAGGACGGCTCCCTCTCGCTCGAAGAATATGCAACCGACCCAAAAAACAGCGCTGCGAGCGAAGGCCGTTTCAAGCGCTTTGATAAAAATAACGACGGCAAAGTCAGCCGCGAGGAGTTCGTCGGCCCGTCAGCCAAGTAGCATTGAGGACGCCATGAAACCTGAAACCTGAAACCCATCCTCTATGAATATCGCCACTCTCGATCTCATCATCATCGCTGTCTACTTGGTCGGTATCACCGCCACCGGTTCCGCCATGTTTGCCTCTAACATCTCCACGATCCACCTCGTCGGCCTTGCGGCGGCTGGCTCAGGCTTTGGCCTCGTTCTGTCTGCACGCTCTCGCGCTGTTTGTGCTACTGTGCGTGCTCTATTTCTCCCTTCTCTAACTTTTATTAAAAAATGACAAGCAACAACCCGACCATGACCGCCTTCGTGCTCCACGGCGCGAAGGACATCCGCAAAGAAGTAGTGCTCCGCCCCGCTCCCGGTCCGGGCGAGGTGCTGGTAGCGGTGCGCGCCGCGGGCATTTGCGGCAGCGATCTCCACTACTTTGCCCACGGCAAATGCGGCAACTTCGTCCCCACCCAGCCGTTCATCCTCGGCCACGAATTCGCCGGTGAAATCGTCGCCCACGGCGAAGGCGTCCAAAGCCCGGCCATCGGCACCCGCGTGGCCGTCGATCCGTCGCGCGCCTGCGGTCGCTGTAAACAATGCCGCCAAGGCCGCTACAATCTTTGCCCGAAGATGGTCTATTTCGGCTCTGCCAGCGTGACACCGCCGAGCAACGGCTGTTATGCCGAATACGTCACCGCGCCCGCGCAAAACTGCTGGCCGCTGCCCGCCGGCTTCGAATACGCATGGGGAGCACTGCTAGAGCCGATGAGCGTCGCCATGCACGCGGTCCAACGCAGCGGCGGCGTGGGTGGAAAATCCGTGCTCATCACCGGCGGAGGGACCATCGGCCAGATGATTTTATTAGTGGCCGTGGCGTTCGGCGCCAGCAAGGTGATCGTTTCCGACATCAAGCCCTTCGCCCGCGACTTTGCGGAGAAATATGGCGCGGCTGGCACGCTCGATCCGACAAGCAAAACCATGTCGGACGATGCGGCTGAATTCTCGCCCGGCGGCTTCGAGGTGGTCTTCGAGGCGGCAGGCGTCGCGGCCGCGCTCGACCAAGCGATCCGACTCAGCGCCCCCGGAGCCACCGTCGTTCAAGTCGGCACTCTGCCTGATGGAACGGCCATCCCGGCCAACGCTCTGCTCTCCCGCGAACTCCAATACGTCGGATCATGGCGCTTCGCCAACGTCTTCGAACGCGTCATCGAAATGGTCGTCTCCGGCCGCATCGACCCCCGCCCACTGATCACCAAGATCCATCCATTCGAAAATCTCTCCGAAGCCATCGTCGAAGCCGGATCCGGAGAGAACGTCCTAAAAATGCAGATCGCCAACCCAGCCTGACCTTCGCGATGGACTACGCCGAACTTGGAAAAACTGGACTCAACGTTTCCCGCCTCAGCTTCGGAGCCTCCGCGCTCGGCGGTGTGTTCCGCGATATCGACGAAGCCGACGGCATCCGCGCTGTCCACGCCGCGCTTGACGCAGGGATCAACTACTTCGACGTCGCCCCCGCTTACGGCGGCACCCTCGCGGAAACCGTGCTGGGCAAGGCGCTCAAAGGCATTTCACGCGACCGCTATTTCCTCTCCACCAAGGCCGGCAAATACACCGTGCCCGGCAGCTACGGCGCCGACGAATTCGACTACTCCTCATCAAGAATCCGCACTGGGCTTGAGGAAAGTATGCAGCGCCTCGGTGTCGATTACCTCGACCTCGTCCATCTCCACGATTTCGAATATCAAGGCGGCTCACAAACCGAGAGCGCCTTTGCTGAAGGCTTTCCCACGCTGGTCGCTCTCAAGCAAGAAGGCCGCATCGGAGCCGTCGGCGCTGGCATCTATCCGCTCGACCTCTGGCAGCGCGTCATCTCCGAGGCGCCAGTCGACGCCATCCTAACTCACAATCATTACTGCCTCAACGACACCCGCGGGCTCGAACTCGTCGAGCCATGCCGCTCCAAAAACGTCGGCATGATCAATGCCTCGCCTTTCGCCAGTGGGCTTCTTACCGGCGGTAAAATCGCCGACTGGCATCCCTCCAACTCCGGGGAACGCGCCATCTTTGCGGAGGCCGCCGCATTTTGCGAAAGTCACGGCAGCTCCATCGCCAAGCTCGCGTTCCAGTTCGCCTGCCAGCAAAG
>JAPJNB010000161.1 GCA_026461385.1 Akkermansiaceae bacterium | reverse complement strand
TGCGGGCCGATGCCACTCGTGGATTTTGGCAAGGCGATTCATGCGGATGCTGGGGGCGAGATTTTTCGTGGGAATCGGCGGGCGTTGTTAGGGTACTCCATGGGTGGGCGGCTTGCGTTGCATGCGCTGTTAGAGGCGGAGCATCCGTGGCAGGCTGCTGTCATTGTTTGCGCGCATCCGGGCTTGGAAAGTGAGGCGGAGAGTCGCGCGAGGCGTGCACGCGATGCCGAATGGGCGAGCCAGGTCTTGACGGGAGATTGGCAGGAATTTCTTGAGGCGTGGAATTCCCAAGCGGTGCTGGGGGTGGTGCCGATGCGTGATGAACAGGCGAGTGGGTCGCTCATTGCGCGGCGCCGTGAGCTTGCCCGTAGCTTTGTCGACTGGTCGTTAGGGGCGCAGCGTGCGTTGTGGTCGCGCTTGCCGGAGATCACCGTGCCTGTGCTTTGGGTCGTGGGTGAACATGATTTCAAATTCCTTGAGATCGCGAGGCGTGCCGTCGATTTGATGCCGAATGCGGTGCTTGCGATCGCCCCCGGTTCGGGGCACCGCGTGCCATGGGAGGCGGAGGGGTGGTTCTCTGAGCGGGTTGCGGAGTTTCTTCTGGCCGCCAAATGAATCGGTTTGTGTGTTCTTTGGTCTTGGCTCAAGGCGGATCGACCCCTAAACCCTCGGCATGCGGCTTTTCGATACCTTGACTCGGACCGAGCGTGACCTGCGGCCATTGGATGGGCGCACGTTTCGTTTCTATTGCTGTGGACCCACCGTTTATGGGCCGGCGCACATTGGGAACTTCCGGACGTTCGTGCTTCAAGATGTGTTGCGCCGCACGCTGGAAACCGGCGGGATTCGCACGCTTCATGTCCGCAACATCACGGACGTCGATGACAAGACCATCCGAGATTCGCAAAAAGCTGGAAAATCTCTCAAGGATTTCACGAGCGGTTGGACGATGAAATTCCACGACGATTGCGAAAAACTTGGCTTGCTGCCGCCGCACATCGAACCGAGTGCGGTCGAACACATCCCGCAGCAAATTGCAATGATCGCCGCGCTGGTGGAAAAGGGGCACGCCTACGCCTCCGACGACGGCTCGGTGTATTTTAAAATCTCATCGTTTCCGGGATACGGTCGCCTCTCGCGTCTCGACCAGCGGGAGCTCGAAATCGGTAAAACTCAGAACGCTCGATCCAGTTCCGATGAGTACGAAAAAGATAGTCTATCCGATTTCGTTTTATGGAAGGGTCGCAAGCCTGAGGATGGGGAAAATTTTTGGGCGTCGCCATGGGGTGAGGGTCGTCCGGGTTGGCATCTTGAGTGCTCTGCGATGATTCAGGAGTACTTGGGTGATACCTTCGATTTGCACTCGGGCGGGGTGGATTTGGTTTTTCCGCATCACGAGAACGAGATCGCGCAGAGTGAATGCGCTTGTGGTGGACACTTTGCTGAGCATTGGTTTCACATCACGCACTTGTTAGTGGATGGAGGTAAGATGTCGAAATCGTTAGGTAATTTGTACACGTTAGAGGATTTAGCAGCTCGTGGATTTTCGGCGATGGAGTTGCGGTATGTGTTGATCGGTGCGCATTACCGCAAGCCGCTCAATTTCACCTTAGAATCTCTCTCGGCGGCACGCGAAGCGTTGGCAAAGCTCGCCAAGGGTGCCCGTCAACTGGCGGCCATGACCGCTCCGGGTACCCGGTTGGCGAGCGCCGACTTCGGTCCATTTCAAGGCGCATGGGACAGTTTGAATCATGATCTCAACACGCCGGGTGCGTTGGGCGGGGTCTTTACTGGGTTGCGTGAAGCGGCAAATCTAACAGGTGATGATGCGGCGGCTGCGCTGGCGGGATTCAATCGATTGATGCGCGCCCTTGGGTTGACGTTGCCCGAAGGGGTGTATCAGGGGGCGGTGGTCATCCCGGAGTCGATTCGTTTGCTTGCGGATGCTCGCTGGCAGGCTCGGCTTGAGAAAAACTGGCAGGAGTCCGACGTGCTTCGGGGTCAGTTGGCGGACCAAGGTTGGGCGGTCAAGGATGGCAAAGAGAGCTACACGTTAGAACCTGCGAGTGGTGAGTGAGTTTGGGTTTAATTTTGGGATTGCGTGGGATCTCCCGCTCGCCAAGCGTAGGAGGATCAACTAGCCAGTGGCCGTGCCAGAAGTGATCGCCATTCAGACCAGTCCCAAGGGTTTTTTCAAGTGGCTCTGGTTGGTGTTTTTTTTGCAAGGGATGACGCCCGGGTTTTGGCTTTCCTCACTGACCAATATTTTGAAGGCGCGGGGCTTGGGCGGCTGGGTGGCGCTCATGTTCGTGTTGCCCACCCTGTGCTCGTTGATTGCGCCGTTGGTGGGTGGCGCGCTCGCCGACCAGCGTATTTCGGCAGAGAGGCTTTACGGGTGGTTGTCGTTTCTTGCGGCTGGGAGCCTGCTTGCAGCGTTTGCGGCATTGAATGCGGGCATGAATCCTTGGTGGTTTGTGGGTTTGTTAGGACTGTACTCGATTTTTTCGGGTCCCTCATGGGGGCTTCTCACTACGATTTCGCTAACGCATTTGGCAAATGGTGAACGCCAATTTCCGTTGGTGAGGCTGGGTGCCACGATCGGTTGGGTGGTGGCAGGCTTGATGACAAGTTATGTTTTTCACGCCGACACCAGCCCGGTGGCTGGTTACGCCTCGGTGGTGACGCGTTGTCTGGCAGGGGCTTTTGCACTCACCTTGCCTCACACTCCGCCTCTGGGTGGTGGGACATCGCTGAAGAGTCGCTTGGGGTTAGATGCATTTCAGTTGCTGAAGCAGCGTGATCACTTTGTCTTTTTTGCCGTGACGGCATTATTTTCCGTGCCGCTTTCTGCGTTCTACATGTATGCTCCCGAGTTGCTTCAAGTGCTCGGTGATCCTCATGCGACTGCGACCATGACGATCGCGCAGATTTCCGAGATCGCTGCGATGCTGCTAGTCGGATCGGTAATGATGCGGTTCCGGGTGAAATCCGTTTTGTTGTGGGCGCTGGGGCTCTCTGTTTTGCGCTTTGGGATGAGTGCCTATGCGGGCTTGAGCGGGTCCATTCATTGGCACATCGGCGGCATCGCGTTGCACGGCATGTGTTATACCTTTTACTTCATCACCGCGCAGGTGTTTTTGGATCGCCGGGTGGATCCCGGCATGCGAGGGCAGGCTCAAGGGTTGCTCGCGTTGGTTTCTAGCGGGCTTGGCCCGTTGGTCGGCGCGATGCTTTGTGGCTGGTTGCGAAATACGTGCGTCACGTCTGACGGGCGTGGCTGGATGGAATTTTGGTCGATCCTCTCGGCGATGATTGCAGGGTGCTTTGTCATCTTTGCAATCTTCTATCATGGCCTTGGCAAGCGCGATTCGGTATCCTAACTGCAAAGTTCACATGCCAACCGGATCGCAGCGATCATCGATGATGGGTTTGCGAGGTTTTTCCCCGCGATCGAGAAAGCAGTGCCGTGATCTGGGCTAGTGCGCGGCTTGGGCAATCCAAGGGTCACATTGACGGCGGTGTCGAAATCTAGCAGTTTGATTGGAATCAATCCTTGATCATGGTACATCGCGATCACCGCATCGAACTTGCCATGGGCGGCCTCGCGGAAAACTGCATCGGGCACGGCGGGGCCAGAGAAGTCGGCGATGGAGAGGCGATTCAGTTGATCGATCGCAGGCTGGATGATTCGGGATTCCTCGTCGCCGAATGCGCCATTTTCTCCGGCGTGAGGGTTGAGGCCAGCGACGGCGATGCGTGGGTGGGGGATGCCGCGGCGTTTTAGGAAATCCGAGGTGAGCCATCCGACACGGGTGATCCGCTCTTGGGTCAGGAGATGCGGCACCGCTGAGATGGGCTCGTGGATGGTGGTGAGTGCCACGCTGAGGGTTGCGCCCGTGAGCATCATCGCGTAGTCAGCGATTCCGAAGGCATCGGCGAAAAACTCGGTTTGGCCGGGGAAGGAGAAGCCGATTTTTTGGAGGTTTTCTTTGCAAACAGGGCCAGTGACCACGGCGTCTGCTGAGCCATTTTTCAATTGGTGGGCCGCTAGATGGAGTGCGGCGAGTGCCGCAGAAGCAGAAATGGTGTCCGGTCGACCCGGAGTGCCTGCGAGACGGTCACCGACGACATCAATTTCAAATCCTCTCGGGAGGTCGAATGACGCTAGGGCGAGGTCGATCACCTCTGGGCCAATCCCAGCAGGGTCACCGAGGGTGATGATGATGCGCGGCATGACTTCATGATCGGTCGTGATTGATCGAATGCCAAGCGGGGAAACCTGAAATCGGACTGCGGCTGGGTTTTCTGCGCTTGATCTTGGTGGATGGTGCTCACTAGCATCATGAAAATGAAGAAGTTGCTGGTTAGAACCATTTTACTTGGTGCCCTGTGTGGTCTGTTCACTCAGTGTGGCCCGTCACTATTGGGTTCTGGCAACATGGGAGGGCCTTCTCAGGAAGAGCGAACTGCGAAACTGGCGAACGAGCCGGTGGGTGATTTCTACTATGGGCGGCGCTATTTCGTGGAAAAAACCCGCTTCTGGGGATACGTCCGGAAGCCGCGTCAGTCATGGAATCGGGCCAAGCTGGTCATCATTCGCGAAGACCAAAAACACAGCCCTGATCGGCTGCTAGAAAATGGGCCGCCAGGAAAGCGATATGCATTCGATCAGAATTTTGAATATCGATTGCGTGGCCAATTCACTGGCTCGAAAGCGTATGACCCAAACAGCAACCAGTTTTTGGACGAGTTCATGTTGACGGGGTATGAGCTAGTGGATTCCAATCCGGGTTGGCTGTTTCGGCCAAGTGATCGTTATAACCGATTACGTGTAACTTTGACCCCTCCGTGAACGGTGGGCACGACGAATTGAGCACATGAGGTCCAATGACATCCATAAGGCGGTGCGCACCAGTCGCCATGAAAGGGCGGTTGGTGATGCCCCTACCATTGGTCGGGTTGGAATGACCAAAGAGTTGGGCGAGCCGAAACGTTCTCGTTGGAGGCGCAAGCGGCGAAGTGAAAGTCGGGAGGCACGGAAGCATCGAAAGGTGGTCCGGTCATGGTCGATCTTACTGGTTTTCCTCGGCGCGGTTTTGATCACCTTTTTTGTCTATTTCTGGGCGATTCCCCAGCTTGAAGAAAACGAGATGGTCGCGAGGCTTCGTACTCGAAATACAGACAATGCGCGGGTGGTTTCCAAATTCATTCCGCCCTCAGAGAGGGAGGCAATTCAGTTGGTAAAAGACGGCCTTGCGGTTCGTGATCCGAAGAGGATTGCAGAACTTTTCCGAGTCAGCGATTCAAGTCCTCAAGAGGTGGCTGAAGCTCTCCAACAAATCGAATCTGAATGCGGTCCCATTCAGGGGTATGCTCCGCTCAAGCGCATCGAGGCCAATGGGGCTGTGTTAGGTGGAGTCATGGTCACCTATTCAAACAAAGAGAATCACCCTGAGAGGGTGGCTTTATTGACGCCAATGGAACAAGGAAAATGGAAGATCGATTTTGATGCTTACATGCAGAGCTCAAAGCCGGCGTGGGACAAGATCATGACTGGTGGAGTGGATACAGCTGAGGTCAGGGTGCTCGTATCAGTCGACACTTATTTTCATAATGCTTTTGTGAATGAGTATGAGTGGTCGTGTTATCGGATGGTTGGGCCGGGGAGGGCTGAAGTTTTATTTGGGTATTGCAAGGCTGGATCGCCTGAGCAGACTGCCGTAAAACAAGCTTTATTCAAACAGGGCGGCAAGGTGCGTATGACGCTCGAAATCAAGAAGGTGGAAGGTGCTTCGAAGCGACAATTTCAAATTACCAAGGCCATTGCTGAAGATTGGGTCGTCGCCAATGAAGTGTTTGACAAAAAAACCAAGTGATGGCCGAATCCCAAACACAAATGTTGCTAGAATTTGATTTAATGAATCCCGAGGGTTTCAGGGCAAGGCATTCATGAAAAAATCATCCATTCAACGAGGAGTAAATTTAGCCAGTAAAAAGGCTCAGCGTGCGGATCGTGATGGGCCGGACTTGGGACAAGTGCCGCGTGTGCGAGGCGCGCGATTTGCCATCGGAGAGAGGCGGGTTCGCAAACGTGGAGAGCGGAGAGTGCAGG
>JAPJNB010000160.1 GCA_026461385.1 Akkermansiaceae bacterium | reverse complement strand
CATTGCTTGTACCGCAATTGTTGGCACAAGGGCATGAAGTCACTGGTGTTGACGTGGGTTATTATAAAAATGGTTATCTCTACAATGCCAAGGGCGATCAGGCAGCCACCATCGTCAAAGACATCCGTCATCTAACCGCGGAGGACATCGAGGGACATGATGCGATGGTACACATGGCGGAGTTGTCCAATGATCCTGCCGGCGAACTGGCGCAGCACATCACCTACGAGATCAATCACAAGGGATCGGTTCGGTTGGCGCAGATTGCAAAGGATGCCGGTATCCGCCGGTTTGTATACATGTCATCGTGTTCGGTGTACGGCGTCTCCGACAGCGAGGAGCCGGTGACGGAAGAAACCCCAGTGAACCCACAAACGGCCTATGCCGAGTGCAAGACGCTTTGCGAACGAGATATCCTGCCGCTGGCGGATTCCAATTTTTCGCCCGTGTTTTTCCGGAATTCGACTGCATTCGGAGCCTCGCCGAGGCAGCGATTCGATTTAGTAGTGAATAATCTAAGTGCGCTGGCGTGGACCACTCAAGAGATCAAGATGACCAGCGATGGAACTCCGTGGAGGCCGTTGATTCATGGATTGGATATTGGCAAGGCCATCTGCTGTGCGCTCGCGGCTCCGACGGATGCGATCCACGGTGAGATTCTCAATATCGGGTCCAATGAGCAAAACTATCGCGTTCGGGAAGTAGCACAAATCGTGGCCGATTGTTTTGCCGGTTGCACGACGACGTTCGGCACCCAAGGTGCGGACAACCGAAGCTACCGAGTCAGCTTCGACAAACTCTCACGGCATTTGCCTGAGTTCTCGTGTGATTGGGACGCCGTCAAAGGCGCCAAGCAGTTCTATGATTTATTCAACCAAATCCAACTTACCTCCGCTGACTTTACCTTCCGCCCATACACTCGGCTCAAGCAACTCCAGTATCTCATCCAGACTGGCCAGATTGATGCTGACTTTTTCTGGAAAACCAACATGGCCGTCGCGTAAGAAATCGGTTGGTCCGTTAGATTCTTGGCGGAGCCGTTTGTTTGACCGTGGCTGGGTGGTCGTGGATGGACAAAAAGAAAGTTGCCCGCATGGAGGTGAATCCAGTGCGGGCAACGAAGCTTGAGGATGCTAATGTTTTGCTTAGCGGACGACGCGTGCGCCGCCGCCGCCGATTTGTTTTTCGACCTCCTTGCGGGTCACCATCGAGGTGTCGCCCGGGGTGGTCGAGGCAAGCGCGCCGTGAGCCGCACCGTATTCGACGGCCTTTTGAGCGTCGTTGAATTCGAGGAAACCGAACTGCAATCCCGAGGCGAACGAATCACCGCCGCCGACGCGGTCGAGGATTTCGAGACCAGGGTACTTGCGGCTTTCGTGGAATTTTCCGCCGTGCCAGAGGATGGCAGACCAATCGTTGACCGTTGCGGAGATCACGCCACGGAGCGTGGTGGCAGCGACCTTGAAGTTTGGGAACTCCTTCACGGCGGTTTCGATCATCGCCTTGAAGGCATCCAACTCGATCGACGAAATGTTGTGATCCACGCCCTCGACTTCAAAGCCGAGCGATGCGGTGAAATCCTCTTCGTTGCCGATCATGACATCGACGTATTTGGCGATTTCGCGGTTCACTTCTTGGGCCTTGGCGAGGCCGCCGATGGTTTTCCAGAGCGACGGACGGTAGTTGAGGTCGTAGGAAACGACGGTGCCGTATTTGTTAGCCGCCTTCACCGCCTCGACCGTGAGGGCTGCGGTGGTTTCCGAGAGTGCTGCGTAGATGCCGCCCGTGTGGAACCAACGCACGCCGAGGGTGCCGAAAATGTGGTCCCAATCGACATCGCCAGGCTTGAGTTGGGATGCGGCGGTGTTGCCACGGTCAGGATTTCCCACCGCGCCGCGAATGCCGAATCCGCGCTCGGTGAAATTGAGGCCATTGCGCACGTTGCGGCCGATCCCGTCGTCCTCGCGCCACTGGATGAAGTCCGTGGCGACGCCGCCCTGCATGATGAAATCTTCGATCAGGTGGCCCACTTCGTTATCGACGAATGCGGTGACCACTGCGGTTTTGTAGCCGAAACATTTTTTGAGTCCGCGCGAGGTGTTGTACTCGCCGCCACCTTCCCAAGCGGCGAATTGGCGTGCGGTGCGGATGCGGCCCTCGCCTGGATCGAGGCGGAGCATGACTTCACCCATCGAGATTTGGTCGAAGGTGCATTCGGATTTCGGTTTGATCGTCAGTGACATGAGATTTCGTGGTTGATGGATTTGAGTCAAAATCTTGCCAGAGGGTTGGGGCCACGAGCAAGGCGGGAATTTAACGGGTTGGGCCTATCCGCTGTAAAGTGTTTGCGGCTCCAGGGGTGTCGGTAATTAAGACGACAACTGCAGAGGTGAGAGATGGTGGAAGAGATGTCCGCGATCTTTTGGTAAAAGCGTCGCTCGGGCAGGCGGATTTCTCGGATCTCTTCCAGCAGACGCTCGAAGGAATCCTCGTCGAGAAATGCGCCATTTTCCACGTCGCTTCCCTCTGGCAGAAATGCGGACTCCATATTCGTATCATCGAAGTCCTTGAATTTTTGAAAAGTAAGGATAAATTTTTGGAGTAAGGAAATTTTCATGACGCAATCCACCATCACCAGTAAAGGCCAAACCACCCTTCCGGCTCTGATTCGTCGGGCCTTGCAACTGAAGACGGGTGATCGTATCGTATATGAAATCCAGGGCAACTCGGTGGTGATTCGCCCGCAACCCGGGGTCATGGCGGTTTTCGGTGCTCTCAAGCCACCCGCAGGGAAATCCGGAGTGCCCTTCAAGGAGGCACGCGCAAAAGCTCGCGAAGGCTGGACTGCTAAAGCTGCGCGGGAGGGACGGCCATGAAGTCGTTGTTAGTTGATACGAACGTCTTGTTGCGCTTCATCACAGGCGAGCCCGCCGACCAAGCCAAACAGGTCGCCGATCTCTTTCAGGCTGCAGAAGCAGGCAAAACACGCCTCGTGGTGCTTCCGATGGTTCTCGCAGAGGCGGTTTTCGTGCTCACTGGATTTTACGAATTCCCGCGTGCCAAAACCGCAGACGTGCTTGCGCAACTCCTTTCCTGTCCGGGGTTTTCTTCCGCTGAGCTGGATCACATGCTCCACGCCCTCAAGCTTTTTGGCGGCAGCAAGTTGGACTTTGTGGACTGTTACTTGGCTGCAACCTCAATCCATGACAAGCGAGCGGTGGTTTCGTTTGATCGCGACTTCGCGAAGCTCGAAGGTGTCACTCTCAAGAAACCGAGTGAGCGATGGTAGGCTTGGAAGGAGGTCATTGGGCCGCGCTGGATTTTCGAAAACTCAACGGTTGAACTCTAGCTTATGCCGCTGGCCTAGGTTGAAATCCTCCATCATGACTGGAGGATTTCAAGTTGAAGGAGGGTGCGATGCAGCGAGGATTCATCCCTGCGAGACTTAGCTTGCGACCGAAGCGTCAGCTGTTGAAGCGCTGGGTGGCGGCGAATTGGGTCACGCTCGGGACAAGGGAACCGCGCGAATTCCCTCTGCCAGCATGTATTCCCGGCTACCCGGGTAGACCACCTGCAGTTCATTCAATTTCAGATCCTCCATCGCGATGTGCATGGAGCGGGTGAGCTTCGGGGCGTCTTGGAACTTGATTTCGATGCCTTTATTCAAACTCGGAAAATAGAGATCCAGCTCGGACCCGCTGTGGATCGCGTAAAAGTAAGCGGCCTCGCCAGCATGGGCGCACAAAATTTGCTCCAACGCGAAGCCTTCCCAAGAAGCCCCGAGTTTCGGATGGGCCAGCAGGTCGCCATGGGAGCCGATTCCCTGAAGCGCATGGAAAATCCCGCTGTCGCGGAAATAGATTTTTGGGGTTTTCACCAGACGCTTGCCCACATTGATATGCCATGGCAGGAGCCGGCGGATCATGAAAGTTTGCTCAAGCGCGTCGAGGTAATGACGCGCCGTGGTCGGCGAAATCCCCATGGACGCAGCGATTTCATTGCCGTTCCAATTCTGGCCATGGTAGTGGGCGAGCATCGTCCAGAAGCGGCCCATCGCCTGTGGCGCCATTCCAAAACCCAGTCCGGCAAGGTCACGCTCGAGGAAGGTGCGCGTGAACTGCCTCCGCCAATCGAAGCTGTCCCGATCGGTTTTCGCCAAGAAAGAACGCGGAAAGCCGCCACGCACCCACAACTGATGTTCATCAGCGGCTGGTAGTTCTGAAACACCGAATCCAGTCAGTTCGATGATCTCCACCCGCCCCGCCAACGACTCGGACGCCTGCCGTGAAAGTTCCGGTGATGCGCTGCCGAGGATCAAAAACGTCGCAGGCTGCTCCTCGCGGTCTGCCAACACACGCAGCACCGGAAACAATTCAGGGGCGCGTTGCGCCTCATCGATCACCACCAGACCCGTCAGGCCCGACAAAGCACTCATCGGGTTCCGCAAAACTAGAGCGGTGGCAGGGTCTTCCAGATCGAAATAGTTTGGCGAAGCGCTCGCCATCAGTTCGCGTGCCAAGGTGGTCTTGCCGCATTGCCGCGGCCCGATCAACGCCACCACCGGACTGCGCCCTAGCCCAGTCCGGATCTCGTTCAGATAGTTTGCGCGGTGGATCAAGGCTGAAATCCTCCATCATGACTGGAGGATTTCAAGTTTAAAGCGGGTGATTTTTCAAATTGCCGATCCATTCACCCACTGAGGCGTTCTTGCCGGATGCAAGAATCGCGGGTGTGATTCGGGACTTAGCTTGCGACCGAAGCGTCAGCCGCTGAAGCGCTGGGTGGCGGCGGCTTTGAGTTCTTCGAGTTT
>JAPJNB010000159.1 GCA_026461385.1 Akkermansiaceae bacterium | reverse complement strand
GCGCGAGAGTGGTGTGGAATCACTTTTGAGTGCTGCCAAGTCAGACCATGCGCCAAGGGTATTGAAGCCGTTGGAACGGATCATCCCGAGAGTTTGCTTTGCCCACGCATCGGGGCCGCCAAATTTCTTCAGCTGTGCCTCACTACCACCCTTCGTGGCAACGCTTGTGACAGCATTGAGCCCACGGCTGATGAATAGCCCACCCTCCGGCGTGACGAGCCACCAGCGGTCGCCGATTTTTTGCGTGTGAAAGTATCCCGTGGCTTTGGTTAGAGTAGATTGGGTGCCGCCGAAGTGATCCTGTTTGCTATCCGTAGTGGCTGTGGGCAAGTCCGAGAGAAGGGTGGTGGCGCGTGGGTGCCAAACCGCACCTGGTTTGGTCGCAACCTGAATGGTAGCCTCACCATGAACAAGGCCGCTAGAAAGAAAGATGAACGAGTGGATCGTCCGTGTTAGAACATTGTGCATGTCAGAGGGTGCAAGGTGAGATGGGTTGCAGGTGGAACTGGGGGAGGATTGGAGTTAGAGCGAAATTCTATCGACGTTCGTTGGCTTGATTCACCTTGCCGCCGCTTCCGTCCAAGTACATGGCAAAGCGAAAAATCCCGTGAGAAACGGTTTCTGGAACATGTCTTTGACCACGGCGGAACGCTTGATAAAGGTAGATGAACCTGCAAGGCCCAGTGCTGCCAAGACTGCGACAATTGCCAAGACGACCAGCAACTCCACCAAGGTAAAGCCGACCCTTTGATCGCGTCGCTGGAGTTGAAATGGCGGACTCATGGCGGATGGTTGACTTTCGGATGAATCAAGGGGTGGAGACCTTGAGACGAGTGAAGAGTTTCGCGCCTGAACCTAATGATTTTGGAATAGACACAACGACTTGATCGATCCCCGTGCCATAGTAGTCGTTGGATGAGGTGATGCTGATACCAGAAACGCCGTGCAAAGCGGTAGTCCAAGTAGCAAGATCGGTGCTATACTGAATGGCCGGATTGAGTGTCGAGGAAGCATCACTGCGCCGGTAGGTGAGGACGAGTTGGGTGTTACTCATCACTAGAGTTGGAAGTTTTCCTGAGTCATCTGCAGCGGTGGGATTCCCACCAACCAAGAATTCGATTAAATTGCTGATCCCGTCTTTGTCGGGGTCAGCGCTGCCAAGTTGGTTGCCTCCCGATAAGTTGTAAGGTGCGCCAGTCGCCCATGCGAGGTAGGGATCTGCGACCGTAACTGCATAGGAGAGTACTAGCGAATTTGATGATTTTGCGAGTGACCATTTTCCAGTTCCAGAGAATCCTTGAGTGGTAACGGTTACATTGGCAGGATCAAAGTTCGTAATGCCGCTAGTGGTGTTTAGAACCGTAAAAGATTTGGCGATTTCCGAGAAATTGATGATTCCTGAAGTATCAACCAGCAAGTTCATCGGGACCGATGCGGCATTGAAACTTGCTACGGTTAGGTCTTCGTAGTCAGTGCCCGCAATCCCACCCGTCCAGTTGAGGATTTTCGCGGCGAGACCACCGCCAGAAAGTAGGGTTACGGCACCACCCGCAACGCCATTGCCTCCAATGGCCGTGTTGCCGAGGACCGTGATGTTTCCAGTTGCAGCGGAGTTGTTGCCATCGATTTTGAGGGTTCCTGCGTTAACCGTGGTCGGTCCGGTGTAGGAATTCGTTCCAGTGATTGACCAAGTGGAATTGCCATTCTTCACCAGTGAAGTTTTATTGGGGTTGAACGAGACTCCGTCTGGATTTGCGGGGCCATCAATGATCGCTGCAGCGACACTGCTTCGTCCGCTCCCCGATCCACCGAGGCGGAATTCCCGATAAGTCCCGTTTGCATAAGCCACTGTACCATTGCCAGTGTTGAAACCATGCCCAGAGGCGGTGAATACCGTGTTTGTGCTATTGTTAGAAGATCCTAGTGCACTGAAATTGGTTAGTCCTGGAGTGATAATCCGGTAGACTTTGCCAATGGTGAGACCGGAGAGTGCTGTGCCGGTCCCGGTGCCAGATCCAGTGGCGACAAATTCAGTTCCCACGGTATTGTTTGACGCACCAATCAACGTGAAGTCGGTGTCTCCCAGAGTTGAGATCTGATAGTAAGTCCCTGTGATCAATGCTCCAGCATTTGCCGTGGCAGACACCGAACTGATAGTATCCGTGACGGGTTTGGTTGGATCCATGGTGATGTTGCTGGTGCTCGTAAAATTCAGTGCTCCAGTGCCGGTTGTGGATAAGCCGCCACCGGCAGTGCCGAGAGTGAAGTTCCGATCAGAACTGGTGTCTACGCTTCCTTCATAGGCAAGACTGCCGCCATTGAAAACCAAGTTAGCTGCGTCGGAGGTGGACTGGCCGATGCTGCTCACTTCGCCACCATTCTTGATGACAGGCGCTCCGAGCTTGCCCGACAAAATGGTAGTAACTCCCGTGTAGGTGTTATTTCCTGTGAGTGAGGCAGTGTGATCGGTGGATGAACCGGTAACAGTGCCGTTACCAGAAATTTGATTCGGGATCGTGACATTGTCGTCCCGGTTGAGTGTCAAGGTTCCGGGGGCAATGGCCACCACGTTACCTGTGCCGAGTGATCCGCTGTTGCCAGTGCCGACTCGGAGAGTTCCTGCAGCGATGACAGTGGTGCCAGTGTAGGTGTTATTTCCTTCGATGCGGACTACACCATTGCCTGTTTTGGTAACCAATCCGCCGTCTCCCGAAATAATGCCACTGATCGCAAGCGCGTTGTTGCCATTGGCGCTATCCAAGCCGAGGGTGATCCCATAGCCGACTGCGATGGAATTGTTCACCGTTGCTGTGCTAAAGTTCAGTCGGGAGCTGATTGAAGAATCCGCGCTGACAGAAATGGTCCCGTTTCCGTTGATGGCCCCACCATGAAGCGTTAGGTTGCCACCATTGATCGTTACCGGGGTATCCCATGTGCTGGTGCCTGCTAGGTTGCGGGTTCCGCTGCCGCTTAAAGTTACTCTACCTGCTTGAATATCGAGCTCCACTGCACCACCCGAGGTATCCTTGGTCATTTTGGTTCCCAACGCGTCGGTGCCAGTTTTGTTGAAAGTGATGTTTCCTGTCCCTGTTTTGGTGATCAGGTTAGGAGTGTTAATCGGGGCGTTGATCGTAGTGATCTGTCCAGAATACGTGACATCCATGTCATTTTGCAGGGTTCCTCCAGATGCTCCCACAATGACCACATTGCTGACGGTGGTGTTTGTGCCAGTTGGCTTTAAAGTGCCACCATTGAGCGTGATTGAGCCGGTGCCAAGAGCGGTGCCAGTGGTCATTTGCAATACTCCTCCAGTGATGTTAGTTCCAGCGGTGGAGCTGTTGTTGCCGGCGATGGTGAGGATGCCTGCACCGGTTTTGTTGAAGGTTGCCATGGTGATATTTCCTCCTGAAATGGTGGTGTTTCCTGAGGCATTGGAATCCGTCAGGGTTCCAACAGAGATCCCTGCGCTGCTAATGTTTAGGGTGCCGCTCCGATTGATGGTCACGTTGTCTCCAGCCTCAAATGTTGGGTTGGTGACTGCAACGTTGTTGAAATCGGTCCCAGTGAATAGACCTGTTTGGCCGGCGGTGACATTGCCGGAACCGCCATTCCAGATGAGATTGTAGGCACCGCCACTTGTGGTACCTTCAAGTGACCAGTTGAGTGATGAATCGAAGCCAATAAAGTTTGAAGTGCTTGAGGAATTGTTCACGAACATCCTAAATTGGGTTGTGCTGCCTGGGCTAAGCGTAAGTGGGGTTGTGAAAAACGACTGGTTTCCGGTGTGGAAAGTGGAATTGTTTGTGGCAGAGGAATTGTTTGTTCCTGTAATCCCAGACCCATCAATTTTCCCTACAAGGGTCGATGTGGTCCAGTTATCAGGGCTTGAGTAGAGATCGATCGATGTGGCATTTAATGAATTTTTAAAGCTGATGCCGGTTAAACCTGTAACTGAGGCGGAGGTTCTGGCACCAGCAGTCACAGACCACGTCAAGTAGTCGCCTGTGGTGTTGGCCGCAGCGATGGTGGTGGAAGTTCCCCAACTGGTGAAGCGCCACATGGTGCTGCTGCTATTGATCGAGAGTCCACTCCCGTATGAGATTGAGGAACCAGAAATTCCCGATGGGCTCGTTCCAGTGATGTTTGCCGTCGTGGCTGTAGTTGTTGGAATATCCCACGAAGCTAGGGGGGCGCCGAAAGCGCTTGGATTGAAGGACGTGCTTACTATTAACGCCATGACGGAACAAAGCATCCAGTTCAAAGAACTTGCACGTAGGCAGGGACTCTCAGTAGGTGAGATCGATTGGGTTTGGAATGGGTAGGTTTTCATTTGTTGCGAAGTGTGGATGAAGTGCGATGGGTTACTACTAGACTAATTGGAAAATCGGATCGATCAATGAATCACTGGATCTTATTTCATATCGTCACTTTTCGATTCCGGCATAATAGAGTCAGTAAGCCAGTATCATTGATCGAGGTAAGAGTATTCGTTTGCGAGATGACGGTGAATTGAGAACAAAATCGTTTCCGGGTTAGGCGATGGAGAACCTGCCATTGGTTGCCGTCGTATTGATGGTGAAATCGGATGACTCAAACCCAGTGACCTCTGAGGTGGTGCTGGCGATATCGCACGCATGCGGTGATGCTCCAAAAGCCAAGGGCGTTGGAATGTTCGAAAAACTGATCGCAAGAATACCTCGAAGTATCGATGAGCAGCAAAGTGGGTTTTTCACAATCATGCACATGGATTTTGCCAGATCGGGGCCGCCTGTCTCCTCACGAGAATTCGTGATGCGTCGTGAACCTAGGCGGATCTACGGTTGCGCTGGTGCAGGTGATTGACTAGGTTTCAAACGTGAGTTGCGCATCCTTACGACTTTGGCTGTTCTTATTGCTTCTCGCGATGGGGACGCATGCCCAAGCGGAGGAAGGGGCTTGGTGGGTGAAGCGGTTGGCGTTTTGGGCGAACCCTGAGCTCAGGGCACTGGACGAGGTGATTGAGCAGATTGACCGGCAACTGCCAGCTTTGCCGGTGATTGCAGGGGTGAATAGCGGAAATCGCGCGGGATTTGAAACCTCAGGTAAATCCGAGGATCTTGACCAAGATTTGTGGGTTGAGTTGGAACTGGATCAACCCATGGCGGTGGATCGAGTGGTGCTGGTGCCGCTTTTGGCAAAGGGGTCAAGCGGTCAGGTCGAGGGCTTCGGTTTTCCGCAGAGATTTGTGCTGGAGGGCGTGGATGCAAACGGGGATGTTATCCCCCTGCTTGACGAAAGTGCGAAGGACTACCCGAATCCTGGACTCTATCCTGTCTCTGCTGGCTGTCCGCTGGGGACCGTGTTGCAAAAAGTTCGCCTCACCGCCAGCCAGCCATGGCAGAATCAAGGCCCGCCTGTGCTGGCTTTGGCCGAAATGCTGGTGATGAACGGCAACCGAAATCTTACAGCGGGGGCGAAGGTCCGTTCTTCTGGATCGCGAGAAAGTCCTCCGACTTGGTCTAGAAATAATCTCGTGGATATGATGATGCCGCTGGGCCTTCCGGTTGCACCGGGCCAATCGATGATTAGAGGCTGGCATGGACGCGTGGAGTCTGCAATTGACCGTGAGGTCGAGGTGACCGTTGATTTTGGTAGAGAATTTGATATTGATGAGATTCGGTTGGTGCCTGTTGGGGGGCGGGAGATGGGGACCAACCTGAATTATGGTTTTCCCAGTCGTTTTAAGGTAGAAACTTCGCTCGATCTAGTGTTTACAAATCCGCAAGTGGTATACAATCGATCTGCTGCTACGTTGATTTCACCGGGTCAAAATCTTCAGTGCTATGCGTTCGGTCGCCATGCGGCACGATACGTTAGAGTCGTGGCAAACCGCTTGCGTGATCAGAATGGAAGTTATGTTTTCGCTTTGGGTGAGTTGCAGGCTTATTCGGGTGAAATCAATGTCGCTAAGGATGCGAAGGTCGTTGAGGGTAGTGGATTGGCTGAGGGTGAATGGCATCCTCAAGGTCTAACAGATGGCTCGGCGGGTGGTGGGCGTCTCATGGAGCTGCCAGAGTGGTTTGAGCAATTGGAGCTCAGAAGATCGTTAGAGAAGCAGAAAGCGATCGCCAAGATCCGGCGTGGTGCCGTTTATGTGGAGGCTGAGCACGCCTTGGTGGGTCTGAGTCTAGGAGGGGTGGGTGGGACCGTCTTGATGGCAGCAGTATTTTCGTGGAGGGGGCACCGCCAACGTGTTCGTGATCGAATGCTTCACCGTGAACGTTTGGCGCGCGATCTTCACGATGAATTGGGTTCAAATCTCGGGAGTATTGCCCTCATTTCCTCGTTTGCAGGTCATGAGGATGCAGCACAGATGCGAATCGATTTGGCCGAGATTGAGAGAGTCGCTCGGGAGAGTGCTGACTCCATGCGTGACATGGTTTCATTACTCGCTGGCAAACGAGGAGGGGTCGCTGCTGAATGGTTAAATGTCATGGCTGGTCTGGCAGAGCGCGTGGTGCGTGGGGTTCAGCTTGATTGTCAGTTGCCAACGAGTCCGTTGATTTGGGAACCGAATCTGGAAACAAGGCGAGAGCTATATCTTTTTTGCAAAGAGGTGCTGCACAATGCGGCCCGCCACGGTCAGCCAACATTGCTGAAGTTCCATTTGAGTCCGACAAAACAGGGTTTGCGAATTGAAATTGCTGACAACGGAAGAGGTTTTGATCCAGAATGCATTTCCAGTGGTTACGGAATTGATAATCTTCGCGAACGTGCTTCAATGATGAAGGCAGAAATGCAGCTAATCGCTTCACCCGGAATGGGAACGTCCGTAATCTTAAATGTGCCGCACGGTCGACGCTGGACGAGGCGAACTCCAAAACGATCATGATAACACCCACAGAAAACGAGGATCAGGTCCACTCCGTGGTTTGGATTGTTGAAGATCATGATATTCTTCGGAGGAATCTTCAGCGGCTTTGCGCCTCCGCACGCCGACTTGATTGCCCTGAAGCTTTTGCAAATGCCGAAGCGATGTTGCGCACGTTGCGTGCGGTGCCATCGAATCAGCTGCCGCAGGTGATGTTGATGGATGTGGGACTGCCAGGTCGCAGTGGCCTCGATGTGATCGCAGATGTGGTTCGGCTTGCGCCTGAGTGCCGTGTCGTGATTCTAACAGTTTTCGAAGACGAGAAAAAGATATCGGATGCAATCCGTGCAGGTGCGAGCGGATACTTGGTCAAGACTGCGAGACCGGAGCAGATTGTTGAGGCGATTCACGAGGCCGCGCGTGGTGGCTCCCCGATGTCGCCAATGATTGCCGCCAGCGTGGTGAAACTTCTCGCGAATCTCACCAAGGCCGCAAAGCCTGTAAGCCTCTCACCGCGCGAACGCGAGATGCTGGCATTGATTGTTGATGGCCTAAGTGCTAAAGAAATCGCCACACGTCTCGATGTAAGTATTCACACGGCCGACACTCATACTCGCAATCTTTTCAAGAAATTAGAGGTCCGATCGAGGGCTGCGGCCGTCGCTAGGGCACTACGGGACCGGCTGATCTAATCGATCCAATTTTCATAGAGGTACTAAGGTTGCTTTAAGTCGCAGAAAAAGCCTCTGCGTTTGAAGATTGTTAAGGGTGTAATTGATTCGCCTGAATCCCGATGGGACCCCATTCTGATCGATTGCCTCACTTCGGATCGGGCTTGGGTACAGGGGAGGAGAGAACTTGAGATCCGTCGAGGCTTCAGCGGTGATGGTAAGGGTAGGATCATTGGTTCGTTCGATGACCGTCATGGTGGCTGAGTTGCCTTGCAGCGAGATTTGCGGTAGTTTTGCAGAGTCGTTGAACGTTGACGTTCCGCCCAACACATACTCCATCAGGGCACTGATGCCATCGCCATCTGCATCACTGGTGAAGCTTTCGCCGGGAAAACTCGATTCGAAAGTTGGGCCAGTAGGGCTGATGGTGAGTGTGCGGCTGATCGGAGTTGCTGCAAAATAGTCAGCATCGCCAAGTTGGTTGGCAGTGAGGGTGACCGTTCCAGTTCCCACGATGTTCAGCACCCCATTGGTGCCGATGGCGACAATGTTATTGTCCGAACTGGTAAGAATTACTGGTAACGAGGACGATGAAGTTGCGACAACGGTCGGCACACTTTCGCCCCATTTCATCGTGCTCTTGGACAGAGTAAATGTGATAGTTTGTGGATTATTGGACAACTGAACGCCGTTAAAGACCAAATCGTCGATCGCCAATGCTACTGGCTCGGAAGAGGTGCTTGATGTCATCCAGCGTAACCAAAGATCAGTCCCCGGGGTGACATTGAGATTGGTGAGTGTCACAGCTTTTGCGGAACGATTGCTAGAAGATGTGCCATTGATTCGAGCGTAAGTGGCACTCGTGACTTGCGGTGTGAAACTTGCCTGGGTGATCCAAGTGCCCGCTTTCAGGCTGATGGCTCCTGTCTGGCTTGCGAGAGTCATCATGGTGTCATTTTTACCCACAGAGGTCGACGTGAATTGCTCCACCACAAATGTCAAATTGCAGATGGTAATCGTCTTGCTGGTGCTGTTTCTGAAACGAATTCCCTGGTAGATTCTATTATCAGACCAAGGGATTCCGCCAAAGCTACGGTCGGTACTACTGCTTGATGAACCCATGCTCATGAGACCTGATTGATCGGTGGTCACAGGGATATTGATGTCGGCGCTACTACTATTGTTGACGGTCCTGTAGCCACTGAATGCACGATCGGTCGTTGCATACCAACCGGTGAAGTTTGTATTTCCATCAATCCAGGTTGCATAGCTGTTTCCGCCGGTTTTGACCGAATAGGTCGTCCCTGATTTTTCAAGTGCATCGAAATTCTGGTTGTAGGAAAATGCGCCATTTGAGATATTGAGAAAGCTTGTGGGTGCTGGATTGATCGTGACGATTGAAGATGAAGTAGATTTGCCATACGTGTTGTTGGCTGTAACCGTATAGTTGCCACTTTCGGTGGTTGATGTGGGAATAAACACAAAGGAAGGATCGGTTGCATTTGGGATCGTAGCCCCATCTTTCGTCCATTGATAGGTAGGTGGGGGGGAGCCTGTGAAGGCTGCAGTTAGGGTCACCGTATCCGCGACGTATGCTGTCACGTTTTTGAGCGGCATCGACAGAATGGGAGCCGCATTTACCGTCACCGCTCCGCTCGCACTTGTGGTGGTCCCAGCGGTATTGCTGATTTGCAATGCGTAATTGCCAGCATCCGCAATTCCGGCTGATGTGATGACGAGAGTTGGGCCAGTGGCACCGCTGATTGGAGATCCGTCCTTGATCCATTGGTAGCTCACGATGCCGGACCCATCGACTGTCGCATTGAGATTGATGGTGCCGCCGAGGTTAATGAACTGATCGATAGGATTGGAAAGGACGACGGGTGGACTTAACGGTGATTCACTCTGCAAGATTATCAGGCGTGGACCAGCTCCGGTCTTTTCTTTCGAAGTAATCACCAGTCCCGCAGGTTGAATATCGCCTATTGTCCTCGTGGTCGTAAGGTCGGCGGAGTAGTTCCATCGATGCTCTTGAATGATCAGGAAGGATGCGTACCCACCGGATCTCGATTTCACAAAATCGGTTACGTCGATGGTGCGTCGGCTGGTCATTGTTGAATTCATGACAATTTGACCAAGCATCTTTGCTACTGGAGTGGCACCCGTGTTGATGGCCGCATTCTGGGCGATTTGGCTTCCAGCAGAGAGGCCTTGCTTCAACACTGAGGTGAGGGATGACCAAGTCGATCCACTCTCTGTCCAAGTGTCATTGGTGAGCCCATAGACGTGCGCTTGGATCGGAGTCGCTCCCGATGTAGTTGCCACGCCGACATCGAGTAAAATCGACTTGAGGGTTGATGTGGTGCCTATTGGTGTTGGGATTTTGATTAGTACTGCCTTGCGACCATCGATTGTCCCGTCCGATCTGATTAGAAGAGAGGTCTGGCTACCCCCGCTAATACTTGCGCTCGCCCCATCTCCGACCTGCGTGTCTTCAAAGGCAGCACTCGTTGCGAGCCGTGTAGCTACGTTCGGGATAGTAATGAGCCAGACCGACTCGGCTGGGATGGCACCCAAGTACGCTTGGCCACCTTTTACATTGCTGAGTTGGGAGACACCGCCTCGGCAGGTGGAGCTGACCTCTTCAACGACAAGTGGATTTCCAGTCGGGATGTTCCATGCGGCAAGGTTGATCGAGAGTTGGATACTGTTGGAATTCTTGTTCGCCAAATAAATATAGTAATTTCCGGTAACTGAATCTTGTGTCATGAGTCGCCAAATACCCGAAGTGGAGGATGAGTTCGCTCCGGTGGTGGCGGTTGAGGCGAAGCGCGTGCGGCCGCCCTGAGCAGCTTTGTTGAAGAGGCGATAAACTTCTGCGGTGCGCGTGGCAGATCCGTAGTTGCAAGCACTTGAAATGTTATCGACATAGTGTGTCCCGTTCTTTGCGAGCCCATAGGGCGAGGTTGTATCCTCAGTCTGACCAAATTTAAAAAGGTACAATTGGCTCGCGGCGTGTTGAGTGAGAGCGATGCAGTTTGCGCCCAGAGCCACCGAATCCGTTGCGTCATCTTGAGTGGCGCTTGTCGTGTCGTAGCTTGATCCTGTGCGGACATTGAATTCCGTGAGCACGAGCGGTGGTCGGGATTCGGTCGGAATGTCTGAATTGAGGTAATTGGCGAGTGTATCAATGTCTTCAATGTAACCGGTGAGTCCCCCATTATCGTTGGTAAGCATTGAATATTTTTGATAATTGTAAAAGTGAAAGTTCAGCCAACTTGGATCGCTAGAGCCATTGAGTTTTAGGTGTCGATTGATCACTGCATCATGGCCCCATGTATCGGTACTGGTATTGTATTTTGATTGTCCGCTCGCTGTGTTTGGAGCATAGATTTGAGCGGTGAGATTTTTTCCTTTTGCGGCGTTTACATCGCTGATGGCAGCCTGGATGGCGTCTGAGCAATAACGCAAGCGGATCAGCCAGTCGGGCTCAGACTCTCCAGTCCAGTTGTTGGGTTCATTGAACATTGAGAAGCGATGAATCCCATAGTCGCTGGCCAGCAGGTAAGCCTGTGCGTAATAGTGCTGCCATATTTCCCACAAGCCTGGGTAATCGGTTGCACTGGAGAGCGGGAAAGTGGTTGGGCTGCAGGTGATATTTGTGAGAATTTCTACCCCGAGATTGGTCAGGGTTCCAAATGCGTCCTTGTAGTTGATGGTGTTGCTTCCATTGGTTGAGACGTAGTTGTAATTGAAGTCCGACCATTTGATGTAGGTGCTGTTGCTTGTGCCTAGGGCTCGGGTGGACGAGATGTTGTTATTCAATGATGCAAGTGACGTAACCTTGGTTTTTCCAGGGGATGTTGATCCTTGAATCTCTGAGGCGCTAATGAAGACCCGTGCTGCCTTCACGCCGGAATATCGGAACCAGTCGGGAGCGTCGCCGGTGATCATGAAGTGGCCGAGATTGTAGCCAAGTGCATCCGGTGTGGTTCCTTCAATCGCTGAGGTTACGGTAATTGAATCCGTTGATATGAGCGTTACAGTGGTTGTCGCGGTTCCATAATGGCCTGATGCGGTGATCGTTATCGTGGAAGTGCCCTTGGTTCCCGGTAAGGTGCCCGTCAATATGCCGGTGGTAGAATTCAGCGTGATTCCTTGAGGCAGTCCGGACGCAGAAAATAGGGTGGGCAAGTTGTTCCCCGTGATTTGATAGTTGAATGAGGTTCCTGCGGCACCGGAGATATTTGATGCACTGGTGATCAAAGGCGCGAATGGTTGGAGGTATCTGTCGAAAAATCCGATCGTTGATGGACGCACGTCAGTGGTAGTTCCAGCAATCGAATTATGGAATAAGTCATAGAGTGCGTATGAATGGAGGCCACCCGGTTGCAGCGTTACCCCTTGAACGCTGGCTCCTGCATTGAGGAGTGCCGCCTTTAGGGCAAAATTCTGAGTCGGCATGACTTCCAAATCAGCATCGCCATGGCACAGTAAGATGGGCGATGCGTTCAGGGATGCCCTTGAGGCGGGGGATGCCGAGAGGTAATTGTTGGTACCTGAGGTGTAGTCCATTGTTCCGGCGGATCCTGGCACCCCATTTCCAGAGAACTGGTTCATGTTGTGGTAGTCAGGAATTTGAACAGCACCATAGAAATTTGCGGCACACTGCACCTTTGCAGATTGGCTTCCCAGTCCATCCTCGAGCGAAGGGTCGAGGGATGCATCTCCGTCGGTTAGTGCAAGCATCGATGCTTCATTGCCACCCCACGAGAAGCCAATGGCACCGATTCGATTGGGGTTAATTCCGTATTCGTTCGCATGGGCCCGAAGCCATCGAACGGCTGTTTTTGCATCCTTGATGTTTTGTGGCCACGCGGTACTCCATGTGCCAGAACTACTGGTTTTGTAGGATTTTTTGTAATTGATGCTGAGGGCTGCATAGCCATGGCTAGCGAATTCGATGCACGCTTGAACTTCCCGCGTGTCGGATTTGTCTCCATCGTTGCCACCACCTCCGTGGATCACGAGCAAGGCGGGTCGTGTTCCAGAAGCTGCTTGAGTGTTGGGAAGGTAGAGATCGAAGCTGTTTGTGTAGCCAGCGGTGTTGGTGATGGTTAGGTTTCCGAGGCTTGTGTCTTGGGTGTAGCTTACACTGGGTGTACCAGCGACTTCTGCTGAAGCCGTAGGTCCTCGCACGCCCGTACGAGTGTATACCTGTACGGATGCAATCGTGCTGGTGATGCTATTCCCGCCAGAAGTCACAACGACATCATAGCCTCCGGCGTCTGAGGGTTGTGCATTGGCGATAGTATAAGACGAGGCGTTTGCACCACTGATGTTCGAGCCGTTCTTACGCCATTGATAAGTTAGATTGTTGGTTCCGCTCGCGGCAACACTGAGCTTGGCGCTGTTGCCAAGGATAATGGCTTGTGGCGTGGGTTGGGTGGTGATCGCTGGATCACCTTTTGCGAAATCATAAACTCGGACGTTATCAAGTGCGATGACTGATGATCCTAAGGTTCCTTCTTTCTTAAACTGCCAATCAAGCCAAATCTCTTGACCTGGTAAAATAGTTAAATTTGAGAGGGTTTGGTTTACATAGTTCCAATCGTCAGGAACTGCCGAAGTTGTTGTATTCGAATTGGTGATGGAGGTGATCGGTGTCCAACCTGCGGTCGAAAAGTTCGACAAGGTACCCGCACCTGAGTTAAATGTTTTTGCACTTAGAGTCACCGAGTTTGTGCTGCTGGCCAGTTTCATGACTGCGCGTGCGCTTGCACCCGTACCTGACGTTGATTCTAGTACAATAGACGGAGCTAAGGTGTACCCACTACCAGATGCAGTTTTTGTGATCGCGTTAAGATTGCCACTTGAGTTGATCGTTGCATTTGCGGTCGCGTTCCCTCCGCCTGGGCTAGGCATCACGAAAACGGTCGGAGGGGTGGTATAGCCACTTCCACCTGATATGATACTAAATGAATCGACGCCATTGTCCTGTGAGTAGCCCCAACGGATTTCGAAAGAAACCGTAATTCCTGTTAGAATGCTGCCCGTATTGTTGACGAAGCGCAATGCGGCATGGCCGTTTCCTGTGGCCCCACTGGGAGCGAAACCGAGTGCTCGGAAGGACGAGTTCGCGGTGTTGTTATCAAAATGTTGCGGCATGCTATAGAGCGTACCAGCAGGATTGCCTGCGATGTTGGGGCTTGATGCAACAATGCTGGTGTATTCAGTATTTGGGTCAGATGTTCCACTGGCGGTATACCAACCTGGTAGGGTGCTGTTATTCGTCCAGGTGGTGTTTCCTGTGGTTGAAAGGGAGTTAAAATTTTGCACATAGGCTCCATTTGCATTGACCCCCGTGCCAGTTGAACCGGAACTGCTAATCGAAATCTGTGATTGTGCGGGGGCTAATAGTCCAATGAATAATAGAAAGAGTGTGAGGCGTTGGCTCATGGGTTTACCAAGGTGTACGGGATCACCGGCTTTGGGTTGCTGAGTCTGAAGGTACTTGCTTTTGAAGGTTTGTGTTCCCGAGGTGTTTATCAAAGAATTCAAATACCAGCGGACGAAGGTCACGTTGTGGTGGTTGAAGGTTAAACGTGTGTGTTGCGCCTGGGATCAATTGTAATTCGTGTTCGGTTCCAGCTGCTTTTAGGGCATTGGCTAGCATGATGCTTTGGTGATGATCCACGGTCGTGTCTGCCGTTCCGTGGAGGATTAACATGGGTGGAGCTCCTGCTTTCGCGTAAGTGATAGGCGACGCTTGATCATAGAGAGCGGGATTTTCGGCGGATGTTTTTCCGAGCATGGCAACATCGTGCCATTTGGCAAGGTCGCTTATCCCATAGAGGTCCACGCAGCAGCTCACTCGGCAGGAAATGTTTGAGGAAAGATCCTTGGGGTCGAGTCGGTCTTCGGAGGTGGTCAATGCTACGAGCAAGGCGAGAGTTCCCCCAGCAGAGCCACCGATCACGCCGATTCGATCGGGGTCGATCCCGAGGTTTCCGGCGTTAATTCGCAACCAGCGCACGGCAGTTTTGCAGTCGTAGAGGTTTTGAGGCCACGAGGCTTTTCCATTGTATGAAAGCTTGTAGTCGATGCTCATGGCGAGGTAGCCATGGCGTGCGAGATTCGAACAAATGTTAATTTCGCGTTCTGCGTCGCGCTTCCCACCGGTGAAGCCTCCGCCATGAATGTGGAGTACTGCGGCAATCCGTCGGCCTGTGGTTTTGTTGATCGGTGAGTAGATGTCTGCTTTTTCGCTTCGATTTGCTGCTAGGAATGCAACCCCGCGCTCAACGTGCACATCTTCCGGGAACTTGGGGAAAGCATTGGCTTTCTCAGTGCTTTCTGCCAGCGCGACGGCGATGGTCGCGAGTAAAGTGACGATGCACTTCATTGCGGTTTTGAGGTTGGGTTAGACCGTGGTTCCTTAAGGTGCTTATTGAAGAAATCTAACACCAATGGCCTTAAGTCACGCTGTTTCGGCTGAAGGTCAAACGTATGAGGTGCATCCGGAATCACGATTAGCTCGTGTTCGACGCTCGCTGCTTTGAATGCGGCTGCAAGGGTTTCGCTTTGAGACAAGGGCACCGTTTGATCTGACGTGCCGTGGACGATTAGCATAGGCGCATCCTTGGCATCGACATAGGTGATCGGTGAGGCCTTTTTATAGAGGTCTGGTGCCTCTTCGCGTGTTTTGGCAAACATCTTCATGTCGTGGTAATTGATAAGATCGACCGCCCCATAGAAATCGATGGCGCAGCGGACACTCGCAGAAAAAGCGGGGTAGCAATCGGTAGGTTCAAGCCCATCAGCAGGGCCGGTGGTTGCGAGCATTGCTGCTAGGTTTCCACCTGCCGAGCAACCGATGACACCGATGCGTTCTGGATCGATGCCGAGTTGCTCCGCATTCTTTTTGAGCCAGCGGACAGCGGTCTTTGCATCAAAGAGGCATTGCGGCCATGTCACTTGGCCTTGGGATTTGCGAAGGCGGTAGTCGATACTCATCGCGAGGTATCCGTTGAGGGCGAGGGTTGTGCTGATGTTGATTTCCCGAGGTCGGGATTTCTCTCCATCATTAAAGCCGCCTCCATGAATCACCACGATCGCTGGAACCCGGTTGTCTGGCGTCTTGTTGAGCGGGGAATAGAGATCGGCCTTTTCCGAGCGTGGTGCCGGCAGGTATGCAACGTCGACTGCGACGTGGACATCGGTTGGGTATTGCGGGGGCTTGCTGGGTGATTTTGCGCTCGTGACTGTTGGAAACCCAAGTGCGAGCAGTGAGATAAAAATCCAACCGATGCTCGTTCGGCTGATGAATCGGGAATTATTTTGGCGGAAAAACATACCCTTATTGTCACTTCTCGGTTGGGATCGTCGACTCACGAGTTCTTGTGAGGGTACCGGTCAAATTTCGGCTGGCATTTTGAGATTGCGTAGTCTTAGTGCGTTGGTGATGACGCAGACGGAGCTCAGGCTCATCGCCGCACCTGCGAGCATGGGGCTAAGTAAAACGCCCCAGATTGGATAGAGAATTCCGGCGGCTACTGGGACTCCAAGTGCGTTGTAGAAAAAGGCAAAAAACAGGTTTTGGCGGATGTTGCGCATCATGGCACGGCTGAGGGTGATGGCGTGGACGATGCCTCTCAGGTCGCCCTTCACGAGAGTGATCCCGGCGCTACCCATCGCGGCGTCGGTGCCGGTTCCCATGGCAATTCCTACCTGTGCGGCTGCCAGTGCGGGAGCGTCGTTGATCCCATCGCCCGCCATAGCGACGATTTGACCTTGTTCTCGGAGCTGCTCGATGCGTTTGAGTTTGTGTTTGGGAGTAGCTCCTGCCTCGAGCGCATCGAGGTTCAGTTTGTGGGCTACGGCTCTTGCGGTGGTCTCGTGGTCGCCGGTGAGTATGATGATTTTGATGCCTAACCGATGGAGTTGTTGGATCGCTTGTGGGGTGGTGGACTTGATGGGGTCAGAAATCGCGAGTAGCCCGGCAGCATGTCCGTCAATGCCAACGAAGATTACGGTTTGGCCATCAGATTGCCACTGACCTGCTTGCGCTTGAAGGGCATCCAATCCTTCGACTGAGCAACTCCGAAGAAATTCAAAGCTGCCGAGGATGACGGCGCGATCCTCTACCTTTCCCGTGATGCCACTGCCAGTGACTGATTCAAAGCTCGTGGCGGGCCGGAGTGGGATTCCGCGTTCCTTGGCCGCGCGAACGATGGCGTTGGCAAGCGGATGCTCACTGGATTGTTCTAATGACGCCGCGAGACCTAATAGATTATCTGCTAGAAATGGAGCGGTTGGAAATGTTTCGGTTAGGCTGGGTTTTCCCTCGGTGAGCGTGCCTGTTTTATCAACGACGAGCGTGGTGATTTTTTCCATGCGTTCGATGGATTCTGCGTTGCGGATGAGGATTCCCTCCCTTGCGCCTCGGCCGATTCCGACCATGACAGACATCGGCGTTGCGAGACCGAGGGCACAGGGGCAGGCGATGATGAGAACCGCCACGGCATTGATGAGTGCGTTCGCGAGGCGTGGCTCTGGCCCCAGGAAGAACCAAAGGGAGAAGGTGAAGAGTGATGCTGTCATGACCATGGGCACAAAGTAGGCGGACACGCGGTCAGCCAGTGCTTGGATCGGAGCGCGGCTGCGCTGGGCTTCGCTGACCATTCGAATGATGCTTGCGAGCACGGTGTCTTCCCCGATGCGTTCTGCTGTCATGATGAAACTGCCGGTCGTGTTCAGCGTGCCTCCGATCACCGTATCGCCAACTATTTTTCTAACAGGAATTGATTCTCCAGAAATCATGGATTCATCGACTGTCGAGTGGCCGTCCGTGATTTTTCCGTCCACCGCGATTTTTTCGCCGGGTCGGATGCGGAGCTGTGTGCCTACTTGAATGGCTTGGATTGGTGCGTCACGTTCGCCATCGGCATCGATGATTCGAGCGTTCGAGGGTGTGAGATCAAGGAGTGCTCGGATGGCACTGCCCGTCTTGCTGCGTGCCCGGAGTTCGAGCAATTGACCTAACAGAACTAAGACGATGATGGTGGCCGCTGCCTCGAAATAAATTGGGATGGGGTGGTGGGAGTCTTGAGAGTGAGGGAATGCAGATGGCATGAGCATGGCTGCTGCGCTAAAACCATACGCGGCTGCAACGCCCGATGTGATTAGAGTGAACATGTTCAGGCTCCGGCTGGTGAGTGAGCGCCAGCCGCGTTTTAAAAACGGCCAACCGGCCCAGAAGACCACTGGGGTTGAGAGTGCGAATTGGATCCAGCGTGCGGTGTCCCCCGTGAGTCGAGGATCGTGGCTCAGTGCGGGAAGCAAGTGGGCCATGGCGAGAACGAATACGGGTAATGTTAGAATTGCGCCGACCGAAAAGCGGCGGGTCATGTCGAGCAGCTCAGGGTCGCTCTCCACGCCTGAGGCGGGTTGTGTCGAGAGTTCCAAGGCCATGCCGCACTTGGGGCAATCGCCTGGGGATCCCTGTTGCACCTCGGGGTGCATGGGGCAGGTGTAGATGGTCGGAGCGTGGGCGGGTTTCCAAAGGGGGTTTCGTTCCAAGGCCATGCCACATTTCGAGCAGTCGCTTGGCTGGGTGGACTCGATGCCGAGGCACATCGGGCAGAAGTATTTCGCCGTCGTCGCTGGAATGACGGTCTCGTGCTGGCCGTGGCAGCATGCACGAGGGGAAGTGGTTAGCGCGGGAAGGCGGGATGGTAGTAGGAATTTCCGACGGCAGGACTCGCAGCAGAAATAGTACGTTATGCCGCCCCGATTCGCGCTGAACGCGCTTGTCTCATCGACTTTAATGCCGCAAACGGGATCGATTGTCATGGTCTTGATTTTGCTCGATAATTTGTTAGATTTTTGGAATGATCCGAGGTTTTACGGTTTCATTTTGCCAGTTTGTAGTTGTTCGGTAAATCTTTTTCATTTGGCAGACTGTGCTTGTTTGTCCGGTGGATGTGATGTTCTGTTTTGTTACCATGAACAATTCCGCCTGCCCGATGTGTGAAATGACTGAGCGGCTGACCCATTCGAGCCACCATGAGTGTCTCACTTGTGGTCACGAATGGCCATTGGAAGAGCAGGCGGATGAAATCGTGGCGGATCGTGTGGTGAAAGACGCCTATGGCAATATTCTAGCAGACGGTGACATCGTGGCCATGATCAAGGATCTCAAGCTCAAGGGCACTTCCGATGTTCTCAAGGTGGGTACCAAATCGAGGCCGATTCGGTTGGTGGATGGCGATCACGAGATTGATTGCAAGATGGACGGCATGTCGATCGCGCTAAAGGCGTGTTTCGTGAAAAAGGTTATAGTCTAACAGCGATTTCAGGCGGGCTTTTTTAGGTCGGTTGAGCAAGAGAAGACCCTCAACGGATCGAGCCATTGAGGGTCATGTTTATCGAATGGATTTCTCGTGCAGCTGGTCCATTAGAGCGACTTCAGGAAGTCGAGCACCTGTTGTTTTTGTGTTAGATTAAGGTGGAGGTAGCGCTCGCGCGAGTTTCTGGCTTCGCCGTCATGAGCGCGGATTGCTTGATCAAGGTTCGGGGCGCTGCCGTCGTGCAAGTAAGGAGCGCTGGCTCTGAGGCCCCACAGCGGGGCGGTGCGCATTTCACGAGGATTTGCTGCGTCTTGTGCGATGCCGTCTCCCATGCTACCCATGTCATGCAAGAGCAGGTCGGAGTAAAGGAATACTGGTTTGCGATCCAGTGCGCGAATCGAGCTTGGCCCAGTACTCATGCTTGGAACGTGGCAGACTGCGCAGTTCATTTGTTGGAAAATCTGGCTTCCGGTGGCCGCCGAGCGGGTGAGAGGGAGGGGTTGCATCGGTGCTAACAGACGCATGAAGTCTGCTGCCGTATCAATATCGGCTTTGCCAGTGGCTGGGTCTGTCGCGTCTTCGGGGTCGGCCACAGCGTCGTAGTTGGCGAGAAGTGTGAAGTTTCCATTTGGCGCGTTTTCATGTGGGAATAAGCGGTTGGTGATTCCCATTTCGTTTAAATAGGCGTCACCAGCAAAGGACAACAAAGTCGCTTGTTGGTTTTTCCAACCGAAACGACCGACCCGCTCGCGTCCAGTTGCGATGTCGGTGATCATCGCGGCACGTCCCCGAATGCCATCGACCGGTGGACGCTTGGCGTTTTGGAGAATGGTGGAGTCTGGAATTGCTTCGATGAGTCCTAAACCGAAGAGCGGCGTCGACTGGCGGTTGGCAGTCACGTTGGCCTCTGCGGGGATCACCTCTTGGATGGCGGGATCGATCGCATGGTCTTGCAGCAATGAGCCGCCGAGTGCTTCGAGGGGATCGAATTTTCCCGCTGCGTTACGACCGAAACGCGTGACAAGAATCGGACTGCCACCGCCTGTGCCGCCCGCATTATGGCAAGCAACGCACGAGTTGTTATTAAAAATCGGCCCGAGCCCACCCTCCGAGTTTTCGACATTTTCAAACTCATCGAGGCCTGCGCTGAATGAAGCAAGTTCACTTGAAGTTAGACCGGGTAGCGGGTCGCCGGGTTGCATGGGGCCGGACGGAGTGGAAACCACGCGTGGGACGGGGCGAGGTCGTAGCGCGCGCTTCAGG
>JAPJNB010000158.1 GCA_026461385.1 Akkermansiaceae bacterium | reverse complement strand
TCCCCTCGCCCGCCTCATCGACCTTTCACATCAGTTAGGGCGTGAAGATCGGAGATTGGCAATTCTAGGCGAAGGCAACACATCGGCACGTCTATCCGATGAAACTTTTGTGGTAAAATCCTCCGGTTCTAACCTCGCGACACTCAGTGAAAACGGTGTCTCGGAATGCCAGTTCGAAACGCTCATCCCCTTACTCTCCGCCGAGGCGATGACCGATGTCGCGATCGACGAAATTCTCTTCGCATCACGCGTCTCAACCGACGCCAAAAAGCCATCGGTCGAAGCGATCTTTCATGCCTATCTCCTCACGCTGCCTGGGGTCAGTTTTGTGGGTCACACGCATCCGGTGGCGGTCAATGCACTCCTTTGTTCCAAGCACGCTCGGACGTTTGCAACCCGACGGCTTTTTCCAGACGAAATCGTCTGCTGCGGCGTGGAAAGCGTCTTTGTGCCCTACACGGACCCAGGTCTCAAGTTGTCGCAGGCCATCCAGTCCGCGGTCGCCGATTTCATCCAGCGCCTCTCCCGGCCACCACGGGTCATCCTGTTAGAAAACCATGGCATGATCGCGTTGGGTGCCACACCCGAAGCGGTACTCGCAGCCACCTTGATGGCCGTGAAGGCTGCCGAGATTTTCCTCGGTGCCGCCGCCATCTCCGGAGAACCTCAGTTTCTAACAGACGAACAGGTCGAACGCATCGCCGGTCGCCCAGACGAGCATTACCGCCAGAAGGCGCTCGGAATCTAATCGGTATCTATCAAAGCCCGATTGTTACCCGATCGGAAAATTTGTTAGATATTTCTTTTTTAACACCCATTCATCAATTTACCCATGAAATCCTCATCTTATCCAAAAATAGGCATCCGCCCAGCCATCGATGGTCGTCTCGGCGGCGTCCGTGAATCGCTCGAAGAGCGCACCATGCAACAAGCACGCTCGGTGGCGGCATTGATCGCTGCTGAACTGCGTTATCCCGACGGCTGCCCAGTCGAGTGCGTGATCGCCGACACCTGCATCGGTGGCGTCAAGGAAGCCGCCGATTGCGCCGAAAAATTCAAGCTGTCAAACGTCGGAGTTTCTCTAACAGTCACCCCGTGCTGGTGCTACGGATCGGAGACCATGGACATGGATCCGCACCTACCGAAAGCGGTGTGGGGCTTCAATGGCACTGAGCGTCCAGGCGCGGTTTACCTCGCAGCGGTTCTTGCCGGACACACGCAGAAAGGTCTCCCCGCATTCGGAATTTATGGCAAAGATGTCCAGTCGGCGACCGACACCGACATCCCTGCCGATGTGCGTAAGAAGCTTCTTTCGTTCGTGCGCTGTGGACTCGCCGTGGCATTGATGCGCGGCAAGAGCTACTTGTCGATGGGCGGAACCTCGATGGGCATCGCGGGTTCAGTCGTCGATCCGGCGTTGTGGGAAAAGTGGTTCGGCATGCGCGTCGAAGCCATCGACATGACGGAATTTGTCGGACGCATGACCAAGGGACAATACGACCAAGCCGAGTACACCAAGGCGCTCGCTTGGGTCAAAGAGCATTGCCCAGAGGGACAAGACTACAACTCACCCACCACGACTCGCAGCCGCGAACAAATCGATCGTGAATGGGAAGACAGTGTGAAAATGGCACTGATCGCCCGTGATCTGATGGTGGGAAATCCGAAACTTGCCGAGATGGGCTTAGGCGAACAATCGCACGGCCACAACGCGATCGCAGCGGGTTTCCAAGGCCAGCGCCAGTGGACCGACCATTTCCCTAATGGCGATTTCCTTGAAGCGATTCTCAATTCCTCGTTCGATTGGAATGGCAAGCGTGCACCCTACATCGTCGCCACCGAAAACGATGCGCTCAACGGTGCAGGAATGTTGTTCGGTCATTTGCTCACCAACACCGCGCAGATTTTTGCCGACCTGAGAACTTACTGGAGCCTCGATGCCATTCAACAGGCCAGCGGCAAGTCCTTCACGCATCCGCTCGTGGCCGACGGCATTCTCCACCTCATCAACTCTGGTCCAGCGGCCCTTGATGGAACCGGTGAGCAGGAGCTTGCGGGCCAACCGGCGATGAAGCCCTTCTGGGAAATCACCGACGCCGAGGTCGACAAGTGCCTCAAGGCAACCACCTGGCACCCATCGATCACCGAGTATTTCCCGGGTGGTGGCCTCAGCACGCGCTATCGCACCTGTGGTGGCATGCCCGCCACGATGATCCGCCTGAATCTAGTGAGTGGTCTCGGTCCCGCCCTTCAAGTGGCCGAGGGCTACACGGTCGATCTCCCCGACGAAGTGCACCATGCGTTGGATCAACGGACCAACCCTACTTGGCCCACGACGTGGTTCGCACCCATTCTAACAGGAAAAGGTGCCTTCACCAGCGCCTACGAGGTGATGAACCATTGGGGTGCCAACCACTGCGTCATGACCTATGGCCACGTGGGTCACCACTACCTCACCTTGGCGTCCATGCTCCGCATTCCGGTTTACATGCACAACATCGCCGACGAGCGTGTTTTCCGCCCCAGCGCATGGACTGCGTTTGGCACGACTGACCTCGAAGGAGCCGACTTCCGCGCTTGTTCAAATTACGGTCCGCTTTACGGCAAAGCCTGATCAATGGCC
>JAPJNB010000157.1 GCA_026461385.1 Akkermansiaceae bacterium | reverse complement strand
GTCTTCACGAACAAATCCATTTCGCGGAAATACTGCTCGGGCTTGGTTTGATAGACCTTGAGTTCGTTGGGCCAGAATCCGCTGAACGGCACCCGGATGAATGGGATTTTGCTGGCAGCGATCCTTTTGAGAGCAGGAGTGTATGACGGATACTTCGCTTTACGAATGGTGCGGAGAAAGCCGTCATAATAGCAGAGTCCCATGCCGTAAAACGGCTTTCCTGCCAGCGTCAACGTGCCGTCCGCTTCCACATGCAGCCCCCGCTGAGGCTGCGCGGAGACAGGCTTCGGCGCATCCTCGGCGTGGAGCGCGGATAGCGGTGCCAGCAGGAGAGCGGTGAGGAGTGTGAGGGTGGTTTTCGTTAGTGTGTTCTCTTTCGTTTTCATCTGTTCGTGGGTGGGAATGTTCATGGGCAACTCGCAGTGCTTCCGGTTCAGGGCGTGGCCGTGATTTTGAGATGGCGGAACTCCAGCGCTCCGACCTTTTCGCCTTCGGGGCCACCAGATTCACCGCCGAAGCCGATGTTGGCCTTGGGTTCGGCCACGACGGGATGCTTCGTGGTCCAGGTGCGACCGCTGAACTCGACGGTGACGGTCTCGCCCTTCAGCACGATGTGGACAGGGTGCCACCCGCGGTCGGCGAGGGTGATTTTTTCGCGCACGAGTTCCACGTTCTCGCCTTTTTTGGGATGGGCGATGATGCGGAACACCTCGCGACCCATGACGAAATTAAGGATGTGACTGCGCTCGCGGGTGCCGTCGATGGGAAAGCTGGCGAAGGACGCTTTGCCTTCGAGCCGGAACTCGAAGCGGACATCAGCCTCCGTGAAAGCGAAGCGGCGCTGCTTGACCGGCCCGTGGCGGCGCTCGCCGGACTCGAAGGCGCGCAGCACGCCGTCCTTTGCTGTCCAAGTGCCGAGCCCCCAATGCCAGTCGGCGGAAAGAGGCTGCTCAAATGTTTCTTCAACCACGACAGAAGGCTCCGCGCCGATTGCGGATACCAGGCTCAAGAGAAGGGCGGTGATGAGTGTGAGTGTGCGTTTCATGGTGTGTTACTCCTACTTGCGTTCGTCGTTCATGGCAGCGGACCCGCTGCGCTTGGACTGTCGAATCTCAGCGTAGAGTTTCACCATCCGGTCAATCCGTGTGGCCTGCTCGGGTGCGTTGACGAGGTTATTCTTTTCTCTGAGATCGGCGGCGAGATCGAAGAGCGCCACGACTTCGTTCTGGGTGTTGAAGACCAACTTCCATGCGCCATCCCGGAGCGAATGGGCCATGTCGTCATCAGGAATAGCGTCTGCCTTTCGGATCGGCGAAGCTGCGGGGCCGATCTTGTCGGGAGCGCCATGGACGCTTTGCGAAATCAACGTCTGCCGCACGGGCCGGTCGTCGCCGCGTTTGCCTGTGAGCACGCTGACGAGGCTGATGCTATCGCGCATCTGGTCCGGGTCCGTCTTCGCGCCGGCCAGTTCGGCAAAGCTCGCCACCAAGTCGTGAACGGCCACCATCTGATGACTCACGCTGCCCGGTGCGATCTTGGAGCCGGAGGGCGTGCCATCGCCCCAACGCACGATCAGCGGCACGCGATGGCCGCCTTCCCACACCGCACCTTTGCTGCCACGCAGGCCTTTGACGGCATCGTGATTGAACTCGCGTTCGTGGGTAAGGCCGCCGTTGTCGCTGGTGAGAACGATCAACGTGTCGGCCAGCAGGCCGCGACGTCCGAGCAGTTCGACGAGTTTGCCCACTACCACGTCCGCCTCGACGACCATGTCGGTGTGACCCGTCATGCGGGAGACCCCTTTGACCTCAGTTCCTCGGATCGTATCGGGGGGGAAATAGGGCGTATGTGCTCCGGCGGTCGAGAGATGAATGTAGAATGGGCGGTCGCTGCCTTCGGCCTTGTTGCTGGCCGCGTGGTCATCCAGGAACGTCTCCGTCTTTCGCAGCAAACTCTCGCCCACCTGGCGGCAATCCCAATCCGGCAAGCTCGGTCCGCCGCGATTCATGATTTTATACTCCAAGTCCTCCTTGCTGACGTCGGCCTTCACGCGAGGGACTTCGAGGATCTTGGAGACATCGCCGTCGACGCGACCGTTCTCGAAGAACATGTAAGGAGCGCCTTGGTGGCCTTGCAGCATGACATAGGAATAATCGAAACCCCATTGAACCGGCCCTTCGAGCAGCGCTTGGGTCCAATCAAGTTCCGGCTTCTTCGGGTTCTTCCCCGGCTTGGTGGGGCAATTGGCACCGATGCCCGTCTTGCCATAGAGCGCCGTGCGATAACCGGCCTCGTGCAGGATCGCGCCGACGGTCTTTTGCCCCGGCAGAATATCTGAGCCGCCGTTGAAGGTCCATACGCCCTCCGGTTTGCGTCCGCGCCAGGGATAGTTGCCGGTCAGCAGCGAATAGCGCGACGGCGCGCAGACGGCGCCGGAGGTGTGCGCATCGGTGAACCGCATGCCGGTCGCGGCCAGCTTGTCGGCGGCCGGCGTGGGGATCTTGCCGTCGGGGTTGTAGCAGCGGAAATCGCCCCAGCCGATGTCGTCGGTGATGACGAACTGGATGTTGGGCTTTTGCTTCGGTGCATCGGCAGCGTGCAGCGCGGCCAGTGGCGCGAGCAGCAGGGTGAGGAGGAGGGGGAGGTCGAGTTTCATGGTGTGTTGCCTTTAGATTTCGTATCAGCTGAATTTTTAGCGTTGCGCGTATTTTTTGCTCAAGCCGTCAACAAGCATGGTAACCACTGCCGCTCCAAAATCATTTGTCCGCGCCCGCAGAGGTGCCCCGCTATCGGGGTGATAGCACTCTGACAAACCGTTCTTCATGGCATTCTCAAGGAAGCGAGTGGTGATTTCGCCGGCCAAGTCGGCAT